>CAYNYM010000100.1:0-9010 GCA_964401325.1 uncultured Desulfobacteraceae bacterium
GGCCACGAGTACGTCCATATTGGCACTCCGGTTCCTCAGGCTTTTCCAGCTGCCCACATAATAGTCCATGCCCGTATAAAACTGGACGGGCGTGGCCAAGAGCAAGAAGAACCAGTTGACCCAAGAGGCGTGGCTCCAGGCGCCCCATAGACCGAAATCCCTTCCCATGCTCATGAAAAACAGGGGCACGGTGAAAAGAACGCCCACAACGAATTTTCCGGTCTGCTCTCTGATTTCAGACCTGCGGGCGGCAAGCTCCGCGTCTTCGTCCTCTTCGGTCTCCACCGGCCGAATCGCCCCGTATCCCGCCTTTTCGACGGCCGCGATCATCTCCTCGATACCCGTCACCGTGGGCAGGTATTCCACCCTTGCGCGTTCAGAGGCGAAATTGACCGAGGCGCTGAGGACGCCCGGCACCTTTTTTTTCAGGGCGCGCTCGATGTTCATGGCGCAGTTGGCGCAGGTCATGCCGGTAACCGGCAGATCGAGCGATGCCTTGGAAACCCCGAGTTCGGTGTCATTTATCTTTTTGATGGAATCGTCCATATCGCGAAGCGCTTTGGCGTCGAGGCCGGACTAGTCCGCAGGATAATTGATCCCGGCAAGGGTGGATCTTATCTTTTCCAGGGTGGCCGGCGCGTCCCACTCAACCGTGATTTCTTTTCTTGAGGGGTCTCCCTCCACCCTTGAAACCCCCTCCAGTTCTTCAAGTTCATTTTTGATAGCCGCCACACAGTGCCCGCAGGTAATATTTGTAATTGAGAAATCTTTTCTTTCCATGACTGACCTCCTTTTACAATTCCTACTTTTTAAATAGTTAACAATGAAACCTGAGAATTCAAGGCTCATCCGGATTGCCCGGGTCATGGTGTTGGGAATTTGAAGTGGATGAAAGGGGGGCTCAAGATTGGGAAAGACCCCAAAGGAGAGCCAGGACCCCTGGGGAGTCCTGGTCTTATTTCCGCAACAAAAAAAAGGGCAGACCATGGCTTCACATGGAATGCCCTTTCTTTTTTTAAGACAAGAAGTTAGACGACAGTGACATTGACGGCGGCGGGGCCTTTTTGCCCTTGCTCTATGTCAAAGGTAACCCGCTCGCCTTCTTCCAGTGTCTTAAAACCGGTTGCGTTGATTCCTGAATGATGGACGAATACATCCGGACCGTCTTGCTGCTCGATAAAACCGTACCCCTTTTTTGCATCAAACCACTTTACTGTTCCTTCTGCCAAGGCCTTAACCTCCTTTAATGATGAAAATCCGTTATGGGTTCAATCCCAGTATCGTCACTCCGGCAAGGGTAACGGCTCCTCGGAGCGAAAGCGACCCTGGAAACCACAAGCATGAATTGAAGGTTTCATGCTCATTAAATTCCTTAAATAAATACCTTTTGAATGTCAAGGGAATACGATAATTCTTGATCCATTCTCAAGGCATGATTCTTCCCCGCGCATGGCGGGAGTGCCTTCCGGCCGGAGGTTTGACCGCCTTTGGTGGCCGGATACAGGCGTTCGTTGCTCCCTCCCGGCCGCAGGCCCTGCGACCTATCCCGCACCTCTGTCGTCATTGCCGAAAGGCATGTCCGGCCCTGGTCCCGGTATCTCTTGTGACGTATGGGGGCAGGACAAGCGCAATATGAGAGAAACCTTCAAAATTAGCGTAATTCATTTCGATTTTAATAAAGAGTTGTCATTTTGGTAACAGAATGATATGAACACCCGGAAATCGGTTCATAAATCGCGATGTCGACAGAACTCGGATATTGTTTTTCGTCCTCAGACTATCCCATTGGGCAGGAGCAGAATATGGCACGCAGTGGACGCTTGAAGAGAAGACGAGTCGTGGTTACCGGAATGGGCGCCATTACGCCGTTGGCTATCGGGACGGAGGAAAGCTGGCGCGCTCTCTTGAAAGGTCAATCGGGGATCAGAAGAATTACGGGGTTTGACACCTCCGGCATGCGGACAAAGATTGCCGGTGAGGTCCGGGATTTTCACATTGCCGACTTTGCCGACAAGAGATTCGAGAAGCGGTTCGATCGTTTCATAAACTTTGCCGTGGCGGCCAGCCGGATGGCCCTGGGAGACGGCCGAATCGATATCTCCGGCCCGGGTGGGGCCCGGACGGCGGTTGTCGTCGGGAATGCCCTTGGGGGATTCCTGACGATAGAGAAAAACGTCGGGCTCATAAAGGAGGGCAGGGGAAACCGGATCTCCCCATTCTTTGTGCCCGGCATGCTTCCCAGCATGGCCTCCGGCCTTGTGGCCATCTGTCTGGGGGCAAAGGGTCCAAGCATGTCCCTCAACGCCGCCTGCGCCTCGGGCGCCGATGCCCTGGGCTATGGCTACCGGCTCATTCAAGGGGGCGAAGCCGACAGGGTGCTGGCCGGAGGCACGGAAGCCTCCATTTCCCCGCTCATGTTTCATGGATATACCGCCATGAAGGCCACCTCAGCGAGGAACGATGAACCCGAGAGGGCCTCAAGACCGTTTGATCGGGACCGTGACGGGTTTGTCCCTTCCGAGGGGGCCGGTGTGCTTTTGCTGGAAGAAATGCGTGCCGCACTGAAGCGGAACGCGAATATCTATGCCGAGGTCATAGGGTACGGCTCTTCCTGCGACGCCTATCATATCACGGCCCCCGATCCCAAGGCCGACGGCCCCGTAAGATGTATTGAGAAGGCCCTCTCGGATGCGGGAATCGAACCGTGTGCGGTCGATTGTATCAATGCACACGGTACCTCAACGCCTTTGAACGATGTCGCCGAGACCCAGGCGGTCAAGACGGTATTCAAGGAGCGCAGCGGGAAAACGGCGATCACCTCCAACAAATCCATGATCGGTCACATGATCGGCGCCACGGGTGCCGTTGAGGCCATCTTCTCCGTCCTCTCCATCCGGGACGGGATCATTCCCCCCACCATAAACTTTGAAGCCTCGGACCCCCAGTGTGATTTGGACTACGTCCCCAACCATGCCAGGGAGAAGGATGTCAAGGTTATCTTATCTAATTCTTTTGGATTCGGAGGGGCCAACGCTTCTCTGATCTTCGAGCAGTTCGACGCGCAATCCTCCGAATGAATCCCCTACTGCACCTGAAAGGAGTGGAGAAAAAATGAGAGAATTTGAGAAGATGTTCGATAACGATTTCGTCTACCTTCAGGCGTTCATGAGAAGTGTTGAGCATTATCCATTCAGAAATGCCCTGACCTGCACCACGAGAAAGAGAACATGGTCGTATGAGGAGCTGAACAGGGAATGCAACAAAATCGCCCATGCCCTCAAAGGGGACGGACTGAAAAAGCAAGACGTGGTGATGTGCTCTCTCTTTAACACGGCGGAATACGTGTTCTGCTGGATAGGCATTCAAAAGGCGGAAGGGATCTTCTCGCCCATTAATTTCAGGCTGGCGGAGGGAGAAATCGCCCTTCACTTGGAAGACAGTGAGCCCAGGGTCTTTATCTTCGACGCAGACCTCAAGGGGAGCGTCGAGAAGGCAATCCAGCTGTCCGAGCACAAACCGGAGAGGCTCATTATGGTCGGCGAGGGAGATCCCTTTGAGGGGGCTATTTCTTACAGGGACTACGTTGATGGAAAATCAGAAAGGGATATTTTCCCTTCGGACACGGGGCCGTTTGATGAGATCGTCAGGCTGTACACCTCCGGCACCACGGGCGCACCCAAAGGGGTTCCCCTGAACAACGTAAACAACCTGGTGAGGAGCTACGATGTCCTCATGCATTTCCCCCTGTCCCCCCTTGACAAGACCATGAACATGACCCCGTGGTTTCATGCAGGCGGCCTGCACAGCGGCGGACACTGCCCCAGCCTGCATGCCGGTGCGGAACTCTTGGCCCTGAAGGCATTCACGCCTCGGGTCGTGCTCGACTGCGTTGAAAAATACCGACTCACCTTTCTGATCGGGGCCCCGGCCAATCTGGAATTCCTTGCCAATACCCAGACAAAGGAGCCGCGAGACATCGGCAGTCTGAAGGGGATCGTAACCATGGGGGCCCCGCTGAGCCGAGAGGCCTGCCTCAAATACCATGAACGCCTGACACCCAATATATTCAACGGGTACGGAACGACCGAGACCTTCTGGAACAGCTTTCTCAGACCCTATGAACTCCCGGACAAGGCGGGTACGGCCGGAAGGTCTTGCACGGACGATCGAATCCGGGTGGTGAAGATTCACGAAGACAAGGCGCATGCGGAACCGGGCGACCTGGTGGCGGCGGACGGAAGCGAGGAGGGAGAGGTGATCATCCAGACCCTGAAGGCCCCCTACCGGTACCACAACAAACCTGGGGAGGACGGAAAGCACTACTACAACGGCTGGTACTATACAAAGGATATCGCGACGTGGGATCAGGAAGGGTTCATTACCATCAGCGGGCGCATGGATGATATGATTATATCCGAGGGCGAAAATATCCACCCGGCCCAGGTCGAGTCCGTTATCATGGAACACCCGGAGGTGGAAGACTGTATTGTCGTAGGGATACCGGACAAGGCAAGAGGGGAAGTTCTTGCAGCGTATGTGATCAAGAATGGAGGCGATCTGACAGGAAAAGAGCTCTTCAAGTTCCTGACCAATCACCCGGGGCTGGCCAAATTCAAGAGGCCGCGATACGTCAAATTTACCGATCAACTCCCTTTTACGCCCACGGGAAAGAAGAAACATTTTGTGGTACGCCAACAGGCCATGCAGGAGCTTGAGAGGGGGGAACTTAAGCGCTATTAGAGATAAGAAGAGCCGCAAATTCCGGTCACAGGGACCTCATTTCAGGGAAAGAGGGGCGATCCGGGGAAGCCCAATGAAAACGGGGCAGCAATGCACCTCATCCGTCAACACCCGGGCAAAGACTTGCATGAGATTTTGGGAGAGGCGCCTCGCCCGCCTTGGCGAAGATCTTGTGCGGATTCCCGGGCAACCTTTTTCTCGTTTTTGAAGACAGGTCCCCAAGACCGGCCCAACCGTCGAGCAATTTTGCCCTTTGACTCGGGAATGAAATAAGGGCCGTATGTTACGGCCATCATTTCGTTGAACCACATTATCCACGAAGTTCATCAGGAGGGCTTGCTCGCCTCGAGCCCGGTTTTGTTCTCGCCCTGGTTGCCGACAATCATTCAACCATGTCTTTCATTTTTTTCAATGGCCGGGTCTTGACGACATTCCGGGCCGGTTTAGCCTTGAATACCGTTTCCTCCCCGGTAAAGGGATTGGTCCCCTTCCGGGCCTTGGTGGCGGGTTTGCGTTTAACCTCAATTTTTATGAGGCCGGGCAGGGTAAATTTGCCCACAGCCCTTTTCTTGATGTGTCGTTCGATCAGAATGCCCAGTTCATCGAAAACCGATGCCACCTGCTTTTTGTTCAGATCGGTATGCTCCGCAATTTCGTTCAAGATGGCGGATTTGGTCATAGATTCCTTTAACGCGGTTATCTTCCTCGCGGGGGGTGTATTTTTCTTTGGTGCCTTATTGGTCGTTTTTTTTGCTGCCATAGGATATTCCTCCCTATTGAATAGAATACTTCTTTACGGATCGAATGTTCGCCCCTGCCATCACCGGGAGTCCCCCCTAATCTGAGACTCCGTGCTCACAAAGAACAACCTATGTAGATAAATTAGGCCCCGGTGTCAACTTATTTGTCGTGCCCCTGAACCACCATCAAGGCACCAATGGACCCACACATCGCGAAATGGCCTTCGCTCGGCGTAGCAATCTTTCACTCCCCCCGTCTTTTTAAGTATCCATGGGGTGTTCTACTATGCATGAAAGGGTTCATGAGGCGATAAGGACGAGCGCAAAGAGGGCGGCCACCATGCCCAGCCATTGACGAGGGGCCAGGTGTTCTTTCAAGATGAGCCAGGCCAGGATCACGGTTGCGGCAGGATACAGGGACGAGAGAACAGCCGAAGTGTCCAGCCGTCCCAACCGCGTGGCCATTGCGAAAAAGGCGTTTCCTCCCGTATCAAAGACGCCTGCCAGGGCAATGAACAGGAGTCGATCCCTGGACGGGGCCTCGACCCTATGGCGGAGGATCAGAAAGATGGTCAGCAAGAGGCCGACGGCTCCCAGCCTGGCCGAGACCAGCGGCCACAAGAGGGCATAGTCGGTCACCTGGTCAATGAGCACAAAAAACACACCAAAACCGGTACCGGCCAAAACCGGTAACAGCATTTCATGCAACCGTATTTTTTTTTCCCGGCCGGAGGATGAGAGGAACCACACCGCAAGGAGGGCGATTAGGAACCCGAACATCTGTGCGTTTTTCGGGAACCCATCATAGAAGAACGCAAAGACCATGGGAATGATTGCCGTGACCACGGCGGACAAGGGGGCCACGATCCCCATCCGGCCGGTGGCAAGTCCTTTGTAAAGTGCAATGAGCCCGCATGAGCCGAAAATGCCGGCCATTGCACCGATAACAAGGTGGCAGGGGCGAGGTATATTTTCAGAAAAGAGAAGGGCAAGAATGATTAAAAGGACGGCCCCGATCGTCTGAGAGAAGAGAATGACCGTAAAGACACTATTGCCTTTAGACGCGAAACCCCCACTGAAATCCCCCGCCCCCCACGTCACCGCCGAACTCAAACCATAAGTAATCGCCAAAGCTTCAGGACTAAACATAGTGCAAAACCTTTTTCCTCACGCCGTGTGCCGTTCCTGGATCCGCCGCCTCATTTGCCTCTCATGACTTGATGGTGAATCAGGGCCGTTTCCATGTCTCGGCCTCCCAAAGATCCATGACGGGCGGGCCTCGAATCAGGGAACACGATAATCATTTGAACCGAAAAATAAAATAGTTTTTGATATTTAGGCGGAGGTTTTGGGGATGCCTTGTGCAGAAGCGGCATTTACCCGGACGACCCGGCACATGAAACATCGGTTCGAGGTCGTGCTGATCATGGGATCGTGCTCCGAGTCGTCCGTCAGGTTGTTAATGTTGTAGTCGTCGTTGCATTCCCCCCAGCCCCAGGCGATTCGCAGGGAGCCCGGGTGCACGATATCGGAGACCCTTGCCCTCATCTTGATCCGGCCGTTGGGCGTCTCGATGCTCACCCTTTCGCCCTCGCAAACACCTAACGACTCGGCGTCCTTTGGGTGGATATCCACAAAGGGCTCGGGTTCACGTTTCAAAAGGGAGGGGATGTTTCTGTATTGCGAGTGGATATAGCGGTTGGATCTTGCCCCGCTGATGCCGATGAAGGGGAAATCCGCTCTCCGGTCATGGAAGGTCAGGTGGTTTTCCACCCCGGCGTCAAATAGGGGAACGGGGGGATAACCCTGTGCCTTTAAGTGCTCCGAGGCCAACTCGATTTTCCCCGTCGGGGTACGGAACCCTTCCGCCCGGTACTTCTCGTAGCGGATCTCTTCATATACGATTCCGCCCGGGTTTTTTCTCAAGGCCTCAACGGTCAGCCCGGAGGGTTCGAGTTGATAATCTATGGCCTCCTCCACCCGGGTCCAGGGGAAGTCCTTTTCAAATCCCATTCTCCTTGCCAAATCAAAAATGATCTTCCAGTCGGGTCGGCATTCTTCGTGCCAGCCTATGACCTGGTCCTGAAGGGTCACATGGTGGGCCGACAGGGCGCGCAGATTGAATTGCGTGGTCTCGAAAGGGGTGGTCGTTGGAAGCACCACATGGGCGAGCTTGGCGGTCCTGGTCATGAAAAGATCGATCACAACCCTGAAGGGCACCTTTTTCAGGGCTGCTGCGGCCCTGGCCGAATGGGCCAGGGTCACAGCGGGGTTGGTTCCCTGCAGGACAAGGCCCTTGATGGGATAGGGGCGCTCCTCAAGGATGGCATCCACCACGGACCCAAGGGTGTGATCCCCCCTGGCAGGGTGGTATTTATTGAAGAGGGGGTATTGAAAGCTGATGGGTGTGACATGCGCAGGGAGGCGTTCCTTGAGTTTGATATCCCTCACGGGAAGGGGTTTTGCAATGAGATCTCCCCCCATCTTGTCGAGGTTGCCGCTCAGTGCTCTCAGGATGCAGACCGCCCTCATGTTTTGCGAAACATCCAGGTGCATATCCAGCCCGTTTCCATCCGCCATGCAGGCCGGTTTGGTTTTTGCGTAGAGCCTTGCGGCCTGTCTGATGTCTTTTGGATTCAACCACATGCGGGAGGCCACCCTTTCGGGCGCATGGGCAAGGGCGGCCTGTTTCAAGGCCTCGAATCCGACCGTCCACGCCTTTACAAAATCCGGGTCATAGAGCCCTTCGGAAATTAGGACATGGATCATGGACATGGCGAGCAGTCCGTCGCACCCCGGTCTGATCTGCAACCAGATGTCGGCAAGGGTGGCCTGTTTTGTCCTTCTCGGGTCTATGACAATAAGTTTTGCCCCCTTTTTTCTGGCTTCAAGGATCAGGTTGTATCCCGCGGGATTGGTGTTCCGGTCGTTCTTGCCCCAGAGCAGGATGCATTTGGCGTTCCCGTAGTCCGGTGAGGTCATGGCGCCGTAGGTCAAGACATGGGCCGCCTCTCGGGCCGCATGACAAATCGATCCGTTGCCGATGATATTGGGGGACCCGAACACGCTCATGAACCGGTTTGCATAATCCCATGGAGCACCATAGTCCGGCACATGTCCTGCCACCCAGCACAGGGCCTGGGCGCCATATCGGGCCCGGATGGATTCGAACCTTTCGGCGACCAAATCCAGGGCCTGGTCCCAGGAGGACTCTTTCCAGTCGGGTGTGCCCTTGCGCGAGTCTCTGATCAGGGGGGTTTTTAGGCGTTTCGGGGAATACACGATCTCCGGTGCCGCCTTTAATTTCGGACAGAAATATTTAAATTGCCGGGGGGTGTCGGGCCGCCTCTCGGCCGACACGAGCCTCCCCTTGTCCGTGTGGACGACAATGGGGCGCCCCCCCGAGCATAGATGACAGGTCGTGTATTTTTTTTCCATATCTTCTAGAGATAGTCCTTCAGATCGATCCCATCGGCCCCCGGAACCCGCTTCCGCTCGAACTCTTGCCACCGGTTGAGCGGCGCCGTGGC
>CAYNYM010000101.1:0-8928 GCA_964401325.1 uncultured Desulfobacteraceae bacterium
ACGCCGCCGATTGCCATACCGGCCATATTTGCCTCTCAAATCTCGGGAGGCAATTACATGCGCACTTCCGTTGAAGCCGCTGTTGCCGGGTTGGCGGGTTTCTTGCTGCCCTTTATGATCGTGTTTGTGCCGGGTCTGACCTTCAGCTTTACCGAGCCCGTGTTTGCGGTGCTCTCCTTGATCGCCTGCCCACTCAGCTTCATCGGTCTGCAGACGGCCATTATGTGATTTTTCCTGAAACGTCTTGATTTGAAAGAGCGTGTGGTCGTGTTTCTTTCCCCGGTTGCGCTTCTCATGTTCATCTACAACCGAAATTCCTGGTGGTTCGTGCTAGGTCTCGGGATTTTGTGTGCCTTTGTCATGTGGCAGGTCAAGATGCGCAAGGCGGAGAAAATGGCCCTGGCCTAGGCATGGAGATGGGGCCCTTGTCTCGGAGCGAGAGAAGGAGAGTTGTGGTGTTACAAGGAGACCCAACGCCTCGATTGGTTATGCCAATGGATTGTAATAAATCACGTGTGAGCACACATTTTCAATTGGGTTTTGTCGCTTGATTGAAATGCTGTGACGATTGAGATTCAAGGAGTCAATCTATGCAAGAAAAAATTATAAAGACGGACGTACTTTGTGTCGGCGGTGGCATTGCCGGGCTTATGGCCGCTATCCGGGCCGGTGAACTCGGGGCGAAAGTCGTTGTCGCCGAGAAGGGGAACCCGCTCTACAGCGGCTGCGGACGCATGGGAAACGACCATTTTGAGACCTGGATCCCCGAGGTTCACGGGGAGGACCGGGACGCCTGGATCGAAGAACTGCTTCGAACGGCCAAGGGCGAAATTATGATCGGCAAGGATCTCCTGAGGGCGCAGTTCGCTAAGGCCTATGACGTGGTGCAACTCTGGGACAGTTACGGTATCCCAATGAAATACAAGGGAAAATGGGAATTCGCGGGACATTCATTTCCAGGGCGCCCCTTTACTCATATCAAATATGAGGGTAGGTTCCAGAAAAAAGCCCTGCTCAAACAGGCCAAGGACCGGGGGGCCGAAATCATGAAACGTGTCATGATCTTCGAACTCCTGCGTGAGGGTGATGCCGTTATCGGGGCCGTCGGTACCGACACCCGTGAGGACAAGGTCTATATCTTCCAGGCCAAGGCCGTTATATTGGGAACCGGCAAGTGTTCGAGGCTCTATCCCTGTCTGACTCCGGGATGGATGTTCAACGATCCACACGGCAACGTGCAGAGCGGCGACGGGAGGGCCATGGCCTACCGGGCGGGAGCCGAACTGCAAAACCTCGAAATGCCCCAGCGACATATCGGGCCGAAGTATTTTACGAAATTCGGCCAGGCCACCTGGGTCGGGGTGATGAGGGACTGGGACGGAAAGCCCGCAGGCACCTTTGTAGACAAGCCCGACCGGAAATACGGGGACATGATTTGCGAGGTCAACAAACTCGTTCCCGAGCAGTATACCAAAGGCGGCAAGGGCCCGCTGTATATGGACTGTACGGGGATTGAGGAAGAGGACCTGGAATATATGCTCCACTGGTTCGTTCACGAGGGTAACGTCTCCCTTCTTGATCATATGAAGGAAGAGGGCATCGACCTTCGAAAGCATCCCATCGAATTTGCAACCTATCCCCTGCGGGGAGGCGGATTGATCGTAGCAAACGGCAAGGCCGAAACTACCCTCAAGGGGCTATATGCGGCCGGCGACGAGGCCTTCGGAGATATCTCCGCCGCCGCCACCTTTGGATACATCGGCGGGGAAAATGCCGCCAAGTATGCGGAAAATCTTTCCGATCCCGATGTGGAAAGCAATCGCGCCGTGATCGATGATAAAAAGGCCATGATCGATCAGGTCCGGGGGCGGGAGAGCGGGCCCGACTGGGAGGAGACCAATATCGCGCTCCAGCAGACCATGCTCGACTATGTCGGTCATGTCCGAAATGAAAGTCTTCTTCTCCAGGGACTGCAGCATCTGCGCCGGATCAAGGAAAAGGCGCAAGACAGCATGCTGGCCCGAAATCCCCATGAATTGGGCCGGTGTTTGGAGGTCTTCAATATGCTCGACATTGGAGAACTGACATTCATTATGGCCCTGGACAGAAAAGAGACCCGGGGCCTGCACGTCAGGCCCGATTACCCGTTTACCAATCCGACTTTGAACCTGGCCCATATTATCAGCCGGGAAAACGGTCGGAAACAGATTCAATGGAGACCCTATTAAGGAGGAAGATCATGCCACCTGTCATTGATCCTGAAAAATGTAATAAATGCGGTAAGTGCGTCGATCTGTGCACCGAGGACGTTTACTACGGATCCCAGAAGGGCGAAATCCCGATTGTAACCTATCCCAAGGAGTGCAGCCACTTTGCGGGATGTGTCTATATCTGTCCCACCAAGGCCATCACCTTGAGGATTCCGCTGCCCATGATGTTGGTATATAAGCCGGAGGAAGAGGTAAGAATCCTCTGACAATCCGATAACCATTTTGATGATAGAATCTCTGGAGAAAGGAGTTGCAGCATGCCCTTATCTTTAGTCGCGAGCAGAACGAAAAAAGTGCCTCTTTCGGGAATTCGAAGGGTGCTTGAAAAGGCGGGCCGGATGGAGGCCGACGGAAAAAGAGTGATCCATTTCGAGATCGGCCGTCCTGATTTCGACACGCCTTCCCATATAAAGGAGGCGGCCATCCAGGCCATGAACCGGGGAATGGTGCACTATACGCCCAATATGGGTATCCCGGCACTTCGCGAGGCCTTTGCCGGGAGCATAGAGCAATTCAAGGGTGCCATCTATGATCCTGCGACGGAGATCATGGCCACAGCCGGAGGCCAGGAGGCCATGTACCTGAGCCTTCAGGCCTTTCTGGAGCCGGGTGACGAGGTCCTGGTACCCGATCCGGGTTTCAGTCAGTTTTTCTCATGCACAAACCTTGTGGGGGGGAAGGCTGTTTCCGTGCCCCTTTTGGACGAACGGAATTTTGCACCGGATCTTGAGACAGCGGAGGGATTGGTGAATGGACGCACCCGGGCGATGATCATCAATTCTCCCCATAATCCCACGGGAGGTGTGATGACCTCGGGGCAGATTGAAGGTGTCTGCCGTTTTGTACGCGAGCATGACCTGCTCCTTTTCTCAGATGAGGCCTATGATCGCATCGTCTACGATGGGGCTGATTTTATCAGCCCTGCGTCATTAAAGGGCATGCGGGAAAGAACCGTTATTTGGGGATCTTTGTCGAAAACCTACGCCATGACCGGATGGCGTATAGGGTACATTGCAGGCCCGGCTGATTTGGTTAAGGCGGCGATGAAAGTGCAACAAAATGTGCTGCTTTCACTGTGTTCCTTTGCCCAGGCGGGCGCCGTGGCAGCCCTGAAAGGGCCCCAGGATTGCGTGGATGAAATGGTCGAAGCGTTTGACGAAAGGCGTAAGGTTATTCTGGACGGCATTTCAGCATGCCCCGGCATGCAGGCCCCTACAATCCCGTTGGGCGCCTTTTATGTATTTGCCAGGTTTGATGTGCCGGGAATGACCTCTGTGGAGTTGGCGGATCAGATTTTGGAAAAAGGAGGGGTTGCGCTGGTTCCGGGCACGGCCTTCGGCAATAGAGGAGAAGGGTATCTGCGCATTTCCTATTCCGCCTCCTGTGACGATTGCCGGGAGGGTATGGAGCGCATCACAGGGGTCATGAAAGAGGTTCTATCGTAATTTTCATTTGCTGGAGGGTTATCTCAACTTTTTTGTCAAAGGGGATTGAATCATGGCAAAGGTATTGAGCATCTTGCCTCTGAAACGTTTTGAGGCCTGCGGCGTCGTTTTTCCCGAGACTCTGGACATGCATTTTGAGCACGCCTTGAATGAAGACGAAGTGATCGAGGCCTGCAGAGAAATGGACTTTTTATTCGTGCCGGCCGTGTTCCCGCCCATCACGTCGAGGATCTTGAAAAACATTCCCACCATACGCATGATCCAGAGTGCCGGTGTGGGGTACGACAAGGTGGACGTAGCGAGTGCGGCAGGATTGGGTATTCCCGTTGCAAACTCGCCCGGACACAATAACTCGACTGTTGCCGAGTATGCCATGGCACTGTGCATCGCCTTTCAGCGCCACATGGCCATCTGCGACCGTGAGATAAAGGCCGGCAACTATGCCGCCGTGAGAGAAAAATTCTGGACAGAGGGCATCGGAGAGGTGCGGGGGACGTGTTTAGGCATCCTGGGGTTGGGTGCTATAGGGAGGGAAGTGGTCAGGGTGGCCAATGTGCTGGGTGCGCATGTCGCTTATTACGACGTTACACGGGCCTCCGCCGAGACGGAAGAGGCCTTGAAGATATCTTTCAAGCCTTTTGATGAACTTCTCTGCACAAGTGATGTGATCAGCCTTCACGTACCCCTGAATGAACAGACAAGGTCCTTGATCGGCGCTCGAGAGTTGGACCTTATGCCTTCGGGCGCGTTCCTGATCAATACCTCACGCGGAGAGATTCTGGATCCGACGGCCCTTGCGGAGGCTTTGGAAAAGGGCAGAATCGCCGGAGCAGCCATTGATACGGTGTCTCCTGAACCACCTCCTGCCGATCACCCGCTCCTCAATCTATCAGAGGCGGCTCGAGACAGGCTCTTGATCACACCCCACATGGCCGGTATCACCAAAGGGGCATTTAACCGTATGCTAAGCGCCGGCCTGGACAATATCGTCCACGTGGCCCGGGGCGGCGAACCAAGGCATGTGGTCAACAATGTGCCATCGGCCCGAAAGCCGTCTTAGGCGATGGCAATTTTTTCCAATCAAATTCCTGCCGGTACAGTGTGAAAGAAATAACTATACCGGCAGGTCTGTTCATGTTATATACCGTTCGGTACATCTAGCCTGATCACTGTCTTCAGCAGGGTATATTCCAAAGCAAAGGGCCGGATTCGGAAGGATAGTGAAAAAAACCACATGAAACGAAACCCGCCCTTGGGGCCTCAAAGGCTTGTTGGATCCTAATGCGATCTGTGACCGCTCTGGTGTATCTTACCCTGTTTGCCCCCATTGCGGCGTTTCTTTGCTACAATTATGCCCTCACCAGGATTCCCGCACCCTTGGCCGTGGCCTTCATCAACGCCATCCCCTTGGTGAAGGGAGATCGGGAGTCTCTTGAGACTTTCATGAAAATACGGGCCGTATCTGCGCTTTCGTAATTTTCATTTGATAATAATTCCGAAATTCTATAATAATCATGGGATAATCCAGAGAACAGGAAACCAATAAGAATGATTTTTGACAGAATTTGGAGTAATTTTTCCCACGATTTAGCCATTGATCTCGGGACTTCCAATACCATCATCTTTGCAAGGGGAAAGGGCATTGTCCTTGACGAGCCCTCCGTCGTGGCTATCAAAAAAGACGGAAAGGGGGAGGACAAGGTTCTGCGGGTGGGCCGGGAAGCCAAAATGATGTTGGGTAGGACTCCGGAAAGAGTGGAGGCTATCCGTCCCATGAACGACGGGGTTATTGCGCATTTTGAAATTGCGGAAACCATGCTGCGTCATTTTATTGGCAAGGTTCAGCGAAGAAGGGCCTTTATAAGACCCCGAATTGTCATCGCCGTTCCAGTGGGCATCACGCCGGTCGAAAAAAAAGCAGTTCGTGAATGCGCACGTTCGGCCGGGGCAAGTGAAGTCTTTCTTGTGGAGGAACCCATGGCCGCAGCCATCGGTGCCGGGCTTCCTATCACTGAACCTACCGGGAACATGGTTGTTGATATCGGTGGGGGGACCACGGAGGTTGCCGTTATTTCCCTTGGAGGAATCGTTTACAGCAATTCTGTGAGAATCGCCGGGGACAAGATGGATGAAGCCATTGAGCAATACGTCAACAGAAACTATAATTTTCTCATTGGCCTGGGAACTGCGGAAAACCTGAAAATCAGCATCGGCAGTGCCTATGGGGACGGAAGCACTCAGACGGTCGAGATTCGGGGCCGAGATCTGGTCAGCGGAATTCCCAAGGTCTTGACGATCGATTCGGACGAAGTCCGGGACATGATCTCGGAAGAGGTCAATGCCATCGTTCACATCGTGCGCAGTGCCCTTGAGCAGATGCCGCCGGAACTGTCGGCCGATATTCTTGACAAAGGGATTGTTCTGATGGGTGGGGGTTCTTTGTTGAGAAATCTCGACGTGCTATTAAGGGAAGAGACCAAACTACCTGTCACGGTCACTGAAGATCCCCAACTTTGTGTGGCCCTGGGGGCTGGCAAGGTACTCGAGAATCTCCCGACACTGAGAGAGGTGATGATCGACTAAGTGCGGGATGAGCCCCGCAGGAAGGGGTTAAACCGTCTTTCCTGTCCAACGGTTGTGACCGGCCCGTGTCCTGACAGGACGAGGGTGTCGTCAGGGAGGGAGAATATTTTTTCGCGAATATCTTTCAGGAGGATTTCCATATTACCTCCGGGAAAATCCGTACGACCGATGCTTCCGGCAAAGAGTATGTCTCCGCTTATAAGAATCTGACGTTTTTGTCGACCCTCTTCCAACTCAAGATCTCCCTCAAAAAGGTATCCCAGACCCACGTGGGAATGCCCTCTCAACTCCATAACCTCAAAACGTATGGACCCCACTTCAAGGATGTCACCCCCGGCAATGAAACGGGAGGCCTTGGAAGGCATTCCAATCAAACCATACAGGGCAGCCCTCTCCCCGGCTGCAAGGAGCCCCGGGCCTTCATCCCGGTGGATCAGAATGGGAGCCCCCGTCCTGTCCTGAAGTTCCTTGTTGCCCCCCACATGGTCAAAGTGGGCATGGGTATTGATAATGTATTTTACCTTCAAACCGTCCTCTGCCAAGATATCGAGAATGTGCGGCACGTGTCCGCCGGGATCGAAAACCGCCGCTTCACGGGCGGCATCGTCCGCAACGATGTAACAGTTGACCGATAGAGATCCGACTTCCAGCATCTTCAGAATCATCACAGCTCTCCCACGCCGATGATATGAGGCTCCTTTCGGGCCGGTAGTGATTTGCAGAAACGTGCACTATATGGCAGCCGATGAGGTGTGTCAATCGGGTAACATTTCCCCTTTGAAATTTGAAGGGTTTGGGCATAGAATGGCGCCTTTGCAGGACTCATATACTAACGGAAGAGAGAAAAGATGGCTTATGGATTACAAGGGCTGGGTGAAAAATGAATTGAAAGGGCTGAGTCAATCCCTTGGTTTCATATATACCCCGAGGGAAGAAATTGAAACACGCCTTGACAGGATCAGGCGCGGGATGATTGAGCAGGGTATGGATGCGGTTCTGCTGGTCCAGAAAATGGATTATTACTATTTCTCAGGGACGGCTCAGGATAGCCTCTTGTTTGTCCCCTGTGAGGGCACCCCCCTGCTCATGGTCAGGCGGGAATTGGGTCGGGCCCGTTTGGAGTCGCCTCTGGAGTCGATCGTAGAGTTGACATCCGTTCGAGATCTGCCCGATCTGATCCGCGGTCATGCGGGTTGGGTCCCGAAGGTGCTGGGCCTGGAGTTGGATGTCTTTCCCGCCCGGGATTATCTGAGGTATCGGGATCTCTTCAAGGGAACCGATTTGGTCGATTCATCGAAGCTCATAGCAGATATCAGAAAAATAAAGACCCCTTTCGAGATCGATCTCATGAGAAAAGCGGGCGAGATGGGCAGCAGGGTTTACCGCAAGGGCAGGGAGATGCTTCGCGAGGGCATGACGGAAATCGCATTCGGTGGACTCCTTGAGGCTTCAGCAAAGGAATACGGGCACGAGGGCCTGCTCAGAGTAAGGGCCATGAATTACGAGGCCTATACGTGGCATGTCCTGAGTGGGCCAACAGGGGGCATCGTGAGCCAGTCCGACTCACCTATGGGTGGTCTTGGGGTGTCTCCAGCCTTTCCCGTGGGGGCGAGTCTCAGGGTTATGAAGGCCAACGAGCCGATACTCGTGGATTTCGGGACCTGTTACCATGGATATCTGGCAGACGAAACGCGTATGTTCTCCATTGGAGAGATGCCTGAAAAATTTGTCGATGCCTATAAGGCGTGTCTGGAAATACATGACAGTGTTCTGGCTGCGACCCACCCGGGATCTGAATGCCAGAGGCTTTTCCGGGACACCCTGAGGCTCGCCGAAAAGCTGGGATATCGCGAAAGCTACCTGGGTCCCGTGGGCCTGCAGACGAGATTTATCGGTCATGGTATCGGCCTGGAACTGGCGGAATTCCCATACCTTGCCGAGGGCCATTCCTATCCGTTGGAGGAGGGGATGACCTTTGCACTTGAACCGAAGATCGTGTTTCCAGGACAAGGGGCGGTGGGAGTCGAAAACACCGTGGTCGTGACCTCCAACGGGTTTGAGTATCTCACCCCGCTTGAAACGGATATCCTGCAGGTCTAAGCGTGGATATCCATGCTGCCTTATGGGTCAAGATCAGGGAGAAATTCGTCAAGGGTCACGAATCTCCGGAATCCTTGCCTTTGGAATTGAGGGCCTGACGGAGTTTGTCGCCAAGGGACCCAAAGGGACTGCTCTTGCTATTGGAGAATTGTTTCCAGTCACCTTCCTCCTTGAGGCCCACCGGTGCCAGGGTCATCTTGTGGTCCTGGGCATTGATTTCCTCGATGAGGACCCTTACGGGATCTCCGGGTTTCGATCTTTCAACGGAGGTCTGTTCTTGGGAGCCCTTTAACTTGGAATTTGGGAGCAGGCCTGTAATCCCCGGTTTCAGATTCACAAAATAGCCGAAGCTCTCTTTTTTTTCGAGGGTGCCTTCAACGGCATCACCGACTCTGAATTTTTCCTGGATATTCATCCAGGGGTCGCCTTCTGCATCTTTGATGCTCAGGGAGATCCTTCTTTTTGCTGGATCGATTTCCTTTATCATGACATGGACGGTTTCCCCGACCTGAACGATGTCCTCCGGTTTC
>CAYNYM010000102.1:0-8902 GCA_964401325.1 uncultured Desulfobacteraceae bacterium
TAGGTTTCGGCGAGGTTGAAGGCCTCAACCGTCATCCTGAAAAGATCCTGATGGTTGGAGGCGGTAAGGGCGATGATGGAATGGTCCCCGTGAGTTCCCCAGCGGGCCTGCATGATATCGCCCTGGCTGACGCTGGTAGGGGTACCGGTGGAAGGACCTCCCCGCTGAACATTTACGACCACGCAGGGGACCTCCGCCATAATGGCATACCCAATGGCCTCCTGTTTCAGGGAAAAACCCGGGCCGCTGGTCGCCGTCATGGATTTAACCCCTGTGAGGGAGGCCCCGATCGTGGCGCACATGGAGGCAATTTCATCTTCCATCTGGATGAATTTCCCTCCCAATGCGGGCAGGCGCGATGAGAGCAGTTCGGCAATTTCCGAGGAGGGGGTGATCGGATAGCCGGCGAAGAAGCCGAGTCCCGCATAAAGCGCGGCTTCGACGCAGGTTTCATTCCCCTGTAAAAAAAGAATTTTTTTACTCATGAGGATAATCAGTCCCTGTAAGGTTAAGATTAATTGGCAGGAGGGAGGTCATCCTGTAGGATCTCGATGGCGATGTCCGGGCAGCGCAGTTCACACATCCTGCAAAGGTTGCAATTTTCCGGATGGAGAACGACGGCCTTCTCATCGTCATCAAGCCCCAGGACCTCATGGGGGCAGAAAGTAACGCAGATGCCACACCCCTTGCACCACTCTCTGTTGATTTCAATTCTGGACGTATCCTTTGCAAGGCCTTTATTTGACAACGTTTTGATATCTCCCTCAGGGTTTTTGGCCCCTACATCGCACAAAACCCGATTTCTGTCCAGAGATTTTTTTGGCAGGCGGAGTATCGCGCGGAAAAGTTGAAAAGATACTAAACAACCACAGTTATCGTGATTTACGATGCCCTCCTTAAAAGTAATACCATATGGAAAGGTAATCGGTTATGCTCTCACCATCCGCTGACAGTCTTTTCAGATAGTCGTAGATGCTCACATCCGTATAGAGATAATCCTTTGAGGTCGTCAGAGTGTCCTCCCAGGAATAGAAGCGATAGACCCTCCGGCCGTCCGGTAATATCGAGACAATTTCATGATCCTGCCAGGCCCTTAAATGGGACTTGCCCAGCCTTGGGACGTTGAAGACCGGTTCGTCCGTTCTGACCAGGCCCGGTAAAAGCCTGGCCTCTTCTTTTCGTTCCTGCTCGATCCTGGCAATAGGAACCCTGAAATCCGCCGTTTCCTCCTTGCCTTGACAATTAAAGGAGTAATAGGGGTCCACACCGCACACCTTCAGCACCTTTCGAAGGTAGGCTGTTTCGAATTTCTTGCTGTTATAATAGGTGAAGACCTCCTGATTGTAGATATTGATGCCCAGCCTTTTGATTTTCCGGATGACCTCCAGGGACTCCCGAGACATCTCAGTAGGATGTTGGAAGTGCGTGATGATGGCTATCTCTCTCCGGCCCCACTGGTGGTATTTGCCCAGGATTTCAAGCAAGCCGTCGTCAAACCTCATGGGCAGTGTCACAGGGGTCCGGGTGCCGATTCTGATTCGGTCCAGGTGATGCATGTCGGCCAGTTCTCCCATGAGCCGGTCGAGGTATTCGTTGTCCAGGGTCAAGGGGTCGCCCCCGGTGATCAGGACCTCCGTGAGATTTGTTCGATGCCTGATCCAGTCCAGGGCCTCGGCCATTTTTTTCCTGGGCAGCATGACCGTATCGTCAATATGTTTGACCTCCCAGTTTCGCTGGCAGTAGACACAGATCTGGGGACAGGAATTGAAAGGTTTCAGAATATTGATCTGGGGATATCTCCGGGTGATACCTTCGATGGGGCTGGTATATTCCTCGCCCATAAAGTCCAGGCTCTTTCCGGAGTTAC
Organism: uncultured Desulfobacteraceae bacterium; assembly: GCA_964401325.1. Classification (GTDB taxonomy): domain Bacteria; phylum Desulfobacterota; class DSM-4660; order Desulfatiglandales; family HGW-15; genus CAYNYM01. The sequence continues at coordinate 1,868 of CAYNYM010000102.1, forward strand.
GGGCGTCTACCACGTTGGTCACGTATCTGAGACTCGGAATGACCTGGGCACGAATGGATTGATCGTGTGCAGCGCCACCGTCCCTGTTGAAAAGGGATAGATAGTGTGGGGTGATCTCAAAGGGGATGCCGTGTTTCTTGGCCGCCTGCAGCCCCGCCACTTCCTCATCGTTAAGATGCACGATCGATGAAAGGGTCTGAAGATCTTTGACGATGTACCTCATATGCCACTTGTAGTCAAACCAGTCTTGCCCCTTTGCATGAAAGTGCCGGAGAATTTCCTTCTTTAATTCTTTCCTCTCCTTCGTGAGACTGGCGTTCAGCCCGGATTGATATTTTTTAAAATACCTTTTGATCATGGCTCCATACTGATCCAGTTGAGAGGACCTTTCAATGGCCGCTGCCCTTCCGTGTTTTGTCTTCAGGAGTTCATGGTGACGATAGTGCTGCCCGTATTTACCCCTGATGCCCTGAAAAAGGGTAAGGTATTCCATGAGAAAGCCCTCGCCCACCTTCTCCAGTGCCGTTTCGGGCTCCCTGGCCAGTTCATATAACAGGGTGAGCGGCGAGGCATCCGTCCGGTATTCGCTTTCGGTCCTCATGGTATTTGCCAGGACACTGATACACTCCCTGACATTTCGTTTTTCGACGATATTCAGGTCTGCAAAAAAGGTATCCGATTTCATGTTGTAGGCATCTCTTCGAAGGCGATCCAGGTAGTCATGCAGCGCGTAACGTGCCTCTTCCACGTGCCTTGCGTCCTGAAGAATGCTGTAGATTTGTGGCAGGGTGCGCCACATCCTTTCCAAGATTTCCTTTTTGGACAGGGGAATGAACTCTTTCATCACCGTCACCTCCTGATTCGCATTTGTTGTTTCCAGCTATCTCCTGAATGATTCAGTTCCGATGGCAGGTTGGCCAAAACCGGATTTGTATCCTGCTAAATGAGGGGCTTGACTGCGGGGTGCACACAGCTCCGGGCAGCAAGAAACATGAAGACCTTTTGTGGTGGGGTTGAGTCACCCGGGACCCTTACCTGAGAGGGGCGGCGTATAGATGCCCTTGGCCGTCCACATGGCTTCTCTCCGTTTCAGGGCCTCCAGGGTTTTTGCGGGATTTTGTACACTTATGGCCGTGAGCAGGGCATTGACCAGGCTCAGGGTTGCCGTGAAAGACGCTACATAGGAGTCCAGACGACATCTTACGGAGAGGACCCAATCGGCCTGCTTGGCCAATGGGGAGAGGGGGGAATCCGTGATCACCCCGATTTCCGCCCCCTGCTCATGGGCATAGGCCAGGGACTCCACCGTCAAGCGCGTGTATTGGGACAGGCTGATGCCAAGAACCAGATCATCGGGGGTCAGTCCGTAGAGTTTGTTCCAGATGTCGTCATGGCCGGGTTCAAGCAGGTGGACCTTGTCACGGATTAGGGAAAGATAAGTTGTCAGAACCAGGGCAGGGGCATAGGCCTGGTGCAATCCGACGACATAGACTTGCACGGCGCCCGCTGTTTTTTTGACGGCATGGCGGAAGGTCTCCACGGAAAGCTCGCGGAGGGTCCGGGTAAGGTTATGGATATCCTCTTGGAAGACCTTGGTGAGGATGTCCTTCTCATCATGAACCTGCTGAACGGATTCTTCCAGACGGCCATCGGAAGCCAGACGGTCCCGGAAGTCATTCCGGAGCATGCGCTGCATCTCCGGATACCCGTTAAATCCAAGGGTCTGGGCAAGCCTCACAACGGTCGCCTCGCTGACTCCGGCCCTCCGGGCCAACCTGGATGCCGTGAGGAAGATCACTTCCTCCTGATTCTCAATGAGGTATTTGAGAGCCTTTTCCTGGACCCTGGTCAGGGACGGCTTTTTTTCAGCAAGCAAGGAGTCAAAGACGGTCATTGTGAAATAATTCCTCCAAAAAAATAAATTGTTGAAATATATTCAATATATTTTATGTGTTCCTTTGTCAACCCGAAAGGGCACCCCTGATCTACCACCAAGGCATGGTATGCAAATTAGGCGGTGGATCGAGGATGATCCTTGACACCACTTAGGGGGTTTTCTTATAGTTGCGCTCATCGACATGAGGACCCTACCCGACGAATCGGTTCCGATCCGATGTCACAAGGATTAGCACCCCGTAAAGTTTAAGATTTTATTTTGACATGAAAAGTCTGGTTTTCCAAGCTGGCTTTACCTAAAAAGATGTAAGAAGGAGCCATTCATGAGCACTTTGCAAGACAATTGCGGTGTCTTTGGTCTTTATTCCGATTCGGAATGCAAATATGACATTTACCAGGGGATTGACTTTCTGCAGCACCGGGGGCAGGAGTATTGTGGGATCTCCACGTTTAATCACGGGGTTCGGCAGGTGACCCACCATGGAAAGGTGGGAAATGCCTTTACCGATGAAGATCTGGGTTACCTGAAGGGCAATTGTGGAATCGGGCATGTCAGTCTGTGGGAGCGACAACCCGTGATGTTCCACTCGAACCTGGGAGAAATCGCCGTTGCCTTTAGCGGCAATATCGTCAATGCCGATGATCTGATTCAGGAAATGATGAGCAGGGGGAAATCCTTCAACAAAAAATACAGTGTTGAACTCATCGCCAAGATCGTTATGGAGGCGTCAGATCCTGTGGCGGGGCTGAGTATGCTTGCAGAAAAGGTCAAGGGGGCCTATTCCCTGCTCGTGCTGACCAAGGACGGGATTTACGCAGCCAGGGATGTCTATGGATTCCGGCCGCTCATCCTGGGACGCAGCCAGGGCAAATGCGCCGTGAGTTCCGAATCCCGCGCCCTTCAAAACCTGGATATGGAGTTGACACGTGATGTGGCCCCCGGGGAAATCCTGCTTGTAACCGATAAGGGCTTTCAGACCCTTAAACAACTGAACTCTCCACGCCGGGCATTCTGCGCCTTTGAGTGGGCCTACAATGCGAGTATCGACTCGGTCATCGAGGGTTACTACGTGCAGGAGGTCAGAAATAATATCGGCGCCAGGCTGGCCATGCGGGATTCTGAGGAAGGAAATATAGAGGCCGATATCGTGGCGCCCGTTCCCATGTCAGGGATCGGTCATGCTATCGGATATCACAGGCAGTCAAAGGTGGACTACCAGGAGGTATTCCTCTACAATCGCTATGCGGACCGCAGTTACACACAGTCTTCACAGATTGCCAGAGAGAAGATGGCAAAACGGAAGCTTTCCGTGCTCCAATACGCGGTCAAGGACAAACGCATTATCCTCGTTGATGATTCCATCGTCAGGGGCACCCAGATTTTCTACAAGGTTCGGGATCTCAAGAAGGCGGGAGCCAAAGAGGTCCATGTGCGCATTGCGTGTCCCCCGTTGATGTACCCCTGTGATTTCGGCATCTCTACAAGGAGTCCGGGGGAACTTATGGCCCGAAAATACATGAGCAAAGGGGACATTACGTCCATTGAACAATTGAGAGGGTTTGAGGCATGGATTGCAGAACAGATTGGGGCCGACTCCCTTAAATTTAACAGTCTTGATGCCTTTGTCGAAGCCCTTGGACTCCCCAGTTCGGATTTGTGCATGAAGTGCTGGAACGGGGTTCTTCCCGTGCCTTTGTCCTGAGACCCGCGAAAGGTAAGCCTGAGGGATGTCCCCCTGAATCGGCCCGATGGACTGTGGCAGGGGTCGGGCGATGAGGATTTTTGACATTGCCGGGGTTTGCCGCAGGCCGTTGAACTCCTGACATCAGGCCGGTCGGTTTGAGGCCCTATTGCCCTTAGGCCGACTGGAAAGAGGCCTCGAAGATCCGCTGGGGAATGCTGTCGATGATGATCGGAAACTGCTCGGCCATGATGCCCGCGCCGTCAAGCTTGCTGACGAGATCTTCCGTACTCAGGCGTTCCAATTCCTGTCCGGTCAGGAATCGGGACATGAGGAGGTCGGCCAGATAGACGAGATGGGTCAATTCCGAATCGACCTCGGCATGCCCGGGCTCGTGATGGTGCTTGATGGCATCCGTAAGGTTGTCGGGCAGGCCCCATTGTTCGGCCAAAATCCCTCCAATTTCCGTATGGTCCATCCCGAATTCTTCCTTTTCCACGGCAATAAGACTTTCACCGTCCACCTGGGTCCGGCGATAAAAATTTGAAGATGACGCGGCAACGAATTGGTCCAGCACCACCTTGCCGATGTCGTGCAAAAGACCGGCCGTGTATGCAATGTCGGCTCGCACCCGCCCTGTGAAATCGGCAAGACTCTCGCAGACAACAGCCGTCCCGAGAGCGTGCCTGTATACCCCACCTTTACACAGAGAATATCCATCCCCGTTCTGCGGATAATAATTTTCGACCGAGGCCGATACAACCAGTTGGAGAAAACGTTTTTCGCCCAGAAGAACAACTGCCCTGTCGATGGAGTCAATCCCCATCTTGGAACCAAAGAGGGCCGACTGGCACAACCTGATCACCTTGGCGCTGATGACCTGGTCCTGCCGGACCTCTTTGGCCATGTCTTCCAAACTATTCAGGTTGTTATGGAGCATCCGAATGATTTTGAGCGCGATTTGAGGAATGGGGCGAACCTCTTCCAAAGCGCGTTCAAGATCTATGATTGACGGCTTTTCGCAGGTTTGTTTTTCAGCCAGGGGCATGGAGATGCCCATGGGTTCGATCTTGCTTTCCCATGTTTTCATATTGAGGGCAAGGCGGCATGTGAAAAATCCACCGGTCTCGGAATGCTCTATCGATATCCCCTCTTGATGTAAAAGGCCCTCGACGATTTCATGGGTGCGGCCCCCGATGTCCAGGCTCAAATCCCTTTCGGACAGGGGGCCCACCAGAGCGCCGCCGGCGATGTAGGCCTCAAGCCTCTTTTGGGATGCACCGGCATCACAGAGGGCCTTGATAAATAAAGGGAGTCCGGTAGAGGCGTAACTCTCGGGGTGCCAGAGTTTATCGACACCGGTGGGTTCGGGCAGGAGGATGTGAATGAGTCCGCCGATTTCGGCCTTGCGATCACAGAGCGTGACCCCGACACAGGTTCCGAGATAGGCCTCCAAAATTTCCTTTTTTTTGCCGCTAACGACATAACTGCCCGAGGCAATGGGGCGCCTTGGAAAATTCGACTGCTGACCAATGGTTCGCATGGATGTTCGTCCGATGTATATTGCGTATTTACTTTTGTGTTCAAAAGAGCTTTCGGCATTTGGAGGCAGAACTTTAACGAATTTCTTGGGACTGAACGGCAAACCCCGGAGCCGCCCCATGACTGGAACTTGAAATTTTGTATCGGCTCAGCCTTTTGAAAAGAGGCTGTCATCACCCATCCATGGCTGGAGGCGTTTCAAAAAGCTAAACAGTCAGTGATCTTGCTCAGAAACGTGTCATGTATGTTGATGGGGGCATGAAACGGATGCAGTGCCCCGGGACCCGATTCTCAAACCCTGTATAAATCGCTGCCCAGGACCCTGATCCAGTTTTCCTCCATGACCTTGACGGCGTTGCCGACCGAATCCACGCCCAGGATCAACACGGTGATACTCCCGGTTCCGATGCAGGGGTAAATATAGTCGACATTGATTTCGGCCGCCTTCAAGGGTTTTAAAACAGCATTCAGCCCACCCGGGTGGTGGGGAGTCTCACAGGCAATCACTTCGTGGGTTGTGAGTTGGTATCCGGCCGTCTTTAAAATATTGGAGGCCTTTTGGGGATCATTTGCCACGAATCTGAGCTTTCCTCCCTTTTCCGCGGCAGAAACGTAAATGGCGATGATATTGATGCCGTTTGCTCCCAGCAATTCACTGATCGCGGACAGCTGTCCGGGCTCATTTTTCAAGAAAAGTTCGATCTCTTGAACACTCTTCATGCTCAGGCTCCCTTCAAGACGTACTCGGCTCCCCTGTCCAGGCCTTTCCGATTCATTTTCATCATGCTTGCCTTCTTTCCCTTGACGATCTCCAAGAGTCCCCGGAAGACGGCGTCAAGGGTTGTGATACCGGTTTTGGCCACAAAAGCCCCGAGCATAATCATATTAATCGTGCGATCACTGCCCAGTTCTCGGGCCATATCGTTGGCCGGCACATTGAGGGTCTCCACATCGACTCTGGACGGGGCCCTGTTCACAAGGCTGGAGTTAAGGACAATGATGCCGCCTTCCTTGATGGTGCCTTCGTATTTGTCCAGAGAGGGCTTGTTCATGATCACGGCGTAATCCGGTGCGGATGCCACCGGAGAGAAAATCTCCTCATCGGACACCGCCACGGTGCAGTTGGCCGTCCCGCCCCGCACTTCCGCCCCGTAAGAGGGGAGATAGGTCACATGTTTGCCCTCCATCATGGCCGATACGGCGGTTACGTAACCCATCATGAGAACACCCTGTCCTCCAAATCCGGCAAAAACCGTTTTCTTTGTCATAATAGCAACCAATCCTTATCCAGTTTCTATCAGGAAATACACCTGACCCTATAATCAGAGCTTTTTCCCGACCTGGTCTTTGATGACCTTGATCGGGAAGATTTCGGTCATCGTATCCTCGACCCTTTGGGCCGCATCCACAGGTGATAGCTTCCAATTGGTTGGACAGGGGGAAAGGACCTCGATCAGGGAAAATCCCAATCCCGCCATCTGGACCTTGAAGGCCTTGGTGATGGCCTTCTTGGTCAGCCGGATATGCTTGGGGGAGTTTACCGCCGTCCTTTCAATATAGACACTGCCCCGGGCGACGGCCAGCATCTCGCTCAAATCCAGTGGGGCGCCGTCCCGATTAGCGTCACGTCCCCCGGGCGTGGTTGTTGAGGGCTGTCCGATGAGGGTCGTGGGCGCCATCTGGCCTCCCGTCATACCGTAAACGCCGTTGTTTACAAAAATAATTGTGATATTTTCACCCCTGTTCGCGGCATGAATCGTCTCCGCAGTGCCGATGGCTGCGATATCTCCGTCACCCTGATAGGTGAAGACGATTCTGTCCGGAAGGGTCCGTTTGATTCCCGTGGCCACCGCGGCACCCCTTCCGTGTGGGGCCTCGCCCATGTCGATGTCCAGATAATTGTAGGCGAGCACTG
>CAYNYM010000103.1:0-8881 GCA_964401325.1 uncultured Desulfobacteraceae bacterium
GACCATGGGACCGATTATGAACATAACCGCCGTCATTACGATGACCCAGGCGATACTTATCAGAGCCCCGGGCAACGCCATGTCCAACATGCGATAGTACCCTTTAGAATAGGTCACCAGGCATACGGCTTCAAGGGGAAGCAGAAAAGCACATGAGGCCGTAAAGGCCACCGGCAGCGCAAAGATCGCCGGATTGAAACCCGCCTCTTTGGCCAGCACAACCATTGCCGGAATCAGCACCGCATTGATAGCAGGCGCGATAGGCAGAGGAAGATGCAGGACGACTGCAAAGGCACTGATCATTGCGACCAATAGGACTATATTCCACCCGGTAATCCCGCCGAGCGTATTTTTTACCAGCCAGGTCGCAAGCCCCGTATCTGTGGCCGCAATTCCCAGCGAGATCACCGAACCTATCATCAGCACGGTCTCCCAGCCGATAGCCGCCTCCGCATCCCGCCACCGAAGGAGATTGAGACCGGGCAGGAACATCGCCACTGCCCCGAGAATGGATACCGTCGCCACATCTATCTGCTTTATCCATGTGCTCGCAACCCACAATACGAACAGGATTCCCAGGATGGTCAAAACTTTTTTTTCTTTGACCTTAAACGATCCCATCGAACGCAACTCTTCTTTGAATTCGCTGACATCGCCCATCGAATCTATTTCAGGAGGATAGAACTTTAACAGCGCCCACCACGCAAAGGGGATAAGTATCAGCACCATAGGTATGCCGAGGGCCATCCAGTGGAGAAAACCCACGTCTATTCCGGCTGCTTTTTTGAGCAGGTTGAGCCCCAAAATGTTAATAGAGCTTCCAGCAGGCGTTGCCACACCTCCGGTGAGTGCTGCGATGGGGATACCCATCATCATAGCCTTGCCAATATTTGAAGACCCGGGTTTAATGTTTAGTTTTTTCAGAACAGGTATGGCAAGTGCCATTCCGATCGCGCAGGCAGGAACGTCGGAAACCAGTGCCGACAAGACTGCACTGGCGATCATCATTGCCAGCAGGGCACCTTTCGTGGTTGTTCCTGCGTGGGAAAAGAGCCACAAGGCAAAACGCCGACCGACACCGCAGTCTACAATCGCGAATGCCAGGCAGTACGTTCCGATGACGAAGAACACCACAGGTGTGGTGAATCCCACCGCTGCGGCCCTGATGGAGGGGACTACGGTCAGCAAGGGCGGGAGCACGATCATGAGCAGTGAAGTGACGGCAATGGGAATGGCCTCGGTCGCCCACAGTATCAGCGCCACAACGAAAATGGCGGCAAGGCCGCGACCCGAGGGGGTCAGTACGGTTGGATCAGGGGCTGCGCCCGGTGCAAGGGTGAATGGGGCCAACAGAAAATACGCAAGGATACCGGCGATAATCGCAGCCAGGATACCTATGGTTGCTTTTTTCTTGCCAACGGCGTTTACCTCAATGGGAACAGCAGGCTTGTCAGCCTTAAAATCATTGTTGTCATATGCTACCGATGCTAAAGCCATAGACTACTCCTTATTAACTGGTTAAGAGGAATAAGAATTCAAAATACGCTCAAGAGTACAGCTTTTACACGATTTCCATATTGTGCTGCATTTATCCTCTCAGGCCGTTTCCTCTTCTCTATGTATAGAGTAATAATTGCGATTGACTTCCTGCATCGCAACAAAGAGGAGACCGGAGGTAAAAACAATCAGTAACCGGCACCGAGGTACCGACGGATGAAACATCACGGGCAAGAAATCTGTTTTTATTGCTCTTTACTTTCTATGATTTCTTGCCCAACACGGTACTTCGGTAACCCGAAACAATACTATTTTAGTACAGCACATTCTTTGTTCTACTTCAACAGCCGTAGTCGTCAGATCTGAGTGTCTAAGGCAAAGACTTTGCCAATCGGAAATGCAATGGATATGCCAAGGGGGGAGATTGTTTAATGGAATTTTCCAATTCCCTGAAATTACGTATGAACATAATACCGGCATGAAAAACTGAGCGAATTCTCCCAAGAGACCGTGTCAGGATGTTTTACAGAATGTAAAAGTTCATGTCTGTTGTCTGCACTCTTGTGCAGGATACTGACCATCCTAGATCCACCGCCCCATTCGCCTATCATGGTTCGATGACGGATAAGGGCCGATCGTTTCAGGTTGTGTGTCTTAAAGGGATATGTTATGAAACACCCGAAAGGGAGGTGTTGTGAGACATGCTTTATGGCGCCATGAATTTACCCGTTAGACCGGTTTTAAAAGAACTTGCCGAGATTTCGGCACTTGGTTTCGATTACCTGGAACTGACCATGGACGCCCCACGGGCGCATCACAGTGTGATTCGGAAGCAAAAGCGGCAACTCTTGGAGGCCCTGGATCAACACGAAATGAAGCTCGTTTGCCACCTGCCCACCTTTGTCTCTACGGCCGACCTTACCCCCGGTCTGAGAGAGGCCTCCCTCAGGGAGACCCTGGACTCCCTGGAGGTCGCGGCCGACCTTCAGGCCCTCAAAGTGGTCCTGCACCCCAGCACGATATTCGGGCTCAGTGTCTTTGTGATCCATCAGGCAAGGAAATACGCCATGGAGAGCCTGGAGGCCATTGTGGAAAGGGCGGAAGCCCTGGGGGTCAATCTCTGCCTGGAAAATCTTTTCCCTCAATCCCATTCCCTGGTAGAACCGGAGGACTTTGTCGAGGTCTTCAAGAAGTTTCCCGGCCTGAAAATGACGCTCGATACGGGCCATGCGAATCTCGGGGGCAAGGGCAACAAGCAAATCCTTGATTTTATCAGGCGATTTGGGGATCGTATTGGCCACATCCATGCGAGTGACAACTTCGGCAAAGAAGACAATCACCTGCCCATCGGGACCGGAGTCATCAATTTTCCGAAAATTATGAGGGCCTTGAAGGGTATCGGATATGACGATACCATAACCCTGGAGGTATTCTCGAGGGACAAGGACTATTTGCGGATTAGCCGGGAAAAACTTGAGGCCATGGCGAATGCGCCCCAAGATCTCCCCTGAAGATTTCTTTTCAACCTTGCCCACCATTTTGTTATAATCGAGATCAAACGACCAAGGCCTGTCTCGTGTTTATCCGTAAATGGTGATTCCTGGATTTGGGCGAACAGCCATCAGCGATCAGGTATCATTTGAAAACACGAATAAAAAAGGACTTAAACTGAGTTGGGAATATTGCGCCGGGCCAAACCGATCGTGCCATCCAGAAATTATGTCCTTTCGGATGGACACGGTCTCAGGATCACGAGGCCGTTGACCACACAGGGGAGAATTGGAAGGAATGGAACAGGGAACCGGAAAAACAATGCAACCCTTTCTGGAGGCGACTTTTGCCATAGATGCAGACCACGAGAAGATCCTGGAAAAGGCCATGGAGTTGACCCGGGGGTATTCGACATCGGTGGAAAAGGCGGAAGCGCTTTTTTATTTTGTGAGAGACTCCATAAGATACAATGTGTATATGGTCTCGGTCTTTATCGAGGACTTCAGGGCATCCCGGGTCCTTGAATGGGGGAAGGGGTACTGCGTGCAGAAGGCCGTTCTCCTGGCGGCGCTGGGCAGGGCCGCGGGCATTCCATGCCGTCTGGCCTTTGCGAAAATCAAAAACCACAAATTACCTCCAAAGGTTCTGGAATGGTCCGGAACCGATATCTTTCCAAGGCACGGCTATAACCAGTTCTTCCTACAGGGGCGATGGGTAAGCCTGGCCGCCCCCTTTGACAAGGACCTGTGCGCCAAGAACGGCCTTCCCGCGGTGGAATTCGACGGGACCCGGGATGCCGTTTTGCCCGAACGAGATCTGAGTGGAGAACCCTATATCGAGTATCTGAAAAAATTCCCTCCGACGGATGATCTGCCCTTCGAATGGATCGCCCAGAGACTGGCCCGGATCGTTGGGCCGGAGAAAAGACCCTGGCTGGAAAAGAGCGGCCCCGGCAGGGAGAGTCAACGGGGCCTTGCCGGAGAGAACTGAAAGAGGAGTAAGCGTTTCGTTTTTGAAAAGAGGTTGCCATGACCAATCCATGGCTGAATTCATTTCAAATAACCAAACAGTTGCAGAAAAGGCCAAGATGAAGGAGACGAACAACCACTGGAAAAGCATAACGGTCCCTATCGAAGAAGTCCTCGATCGCATCGAGCCCGGAATGAGCCTTTTTCTCGGCACGGGGGTGGCGGAACCACGAACTTTCGTCAAACACCTGATGGCCTCCGAGGCGGCCAATTTGCAGGATTTGGAAGTGGTGCAGCTCTTCAGTTTTGGAGATGCCATCTCTCCGAACGATTTCCGTTACCAGAATTTCAGGCTCAAGACCTTTTTTTCCGGATGGTTGGCCGGCGATGCCATCAGCGAAGGCCGGGTGGACTGGATTCCCAGTCGTTTTTCACGGATCCCCGGGTTGATTGCCTCGGGGCAGATCCCCATTGATGTGGCCGTCGTCCAGGTGACGCCTCCCAATCGGGCCGGTTACTGCAGCCTTGGTGTCGCCTTGGACGTGGCCAGGCAGGCCATGGATCAGGCGTCCCTGGTCGTGGGTGAGATCAGCCCGCAGATTCCCTTTACCTTCGGCGATACCTTTGTCCATGTGTCGGATTTCGATTTTTTTATAGGCTCCACGGAACCGATTATCTATATCAACCGGTGGCCGGTGGACGAGATCTTTGACGGCGTGGCATCTAACCTGGCCTCGGTCATCGAAGACGGTTCCTGCATGGCCTATTCCGTGGGCCCGCTCTTTGAGGCCCTGAACAGACACCTGGCGGGCAAGCAGCATCTGGGTATCCATTCCCCCATTTTTACTGATGGTCTCATGGACCTGGTCGTGGGCGGGGTCGTGACCAACCGGAAAAAAGAGATCTGGCGCGGCAAATCCCTTGCCTCCTATGCCGTGGGGACCCCCGAGCTCATGGCCTGGCTGGACCGCAATCCCCTGGTGGAATTTCAGGGCGTGGACAAGGTTTACGAACCCACCCAGATAGGGCGAAATCGGCGTTTCACGGCCATTTTTCAGGCCCGTAAGGTGGACCTTTCCGGCCGTATCGCTCTGCACGGCGGGAGCGGTAATGTGGCGGCAGAGCCGGGTGAGGCCATGGATTTGCTCAATGGAGCTGAGATATCCCCGGGCGGCCGGGCGATCTGCGCCCTGCCGAGTCGAAACCGCCAGGGTTGGCCAAATATTCGGGTATCTGTGGAGACCTTTCCTTACCTCTTCACCCTGCGGGAATCGGTGGACATGGTGGTCACCGAATACGGGGTGGCCAGCCTGACGGGCCGAACGGTCCGAGAAAGGGCCCAGGCCCTTATTGACATCGCTCACCCCGATGACCGGCGAAAACTCGTGGAACAGGCCAAGGAGGCGAGTATCCTCTATAGGGATCAGATTTTTATCGAGGAATCCGCCTGTATCTATCCCGCCCACATTGCCACCAGGCAGGCCTTCGAAGGCGGCCTGAACGTGTCGGTCAGGGCCATCAAGCCCTCTGACGAGGAAGAGATGCGCCATCTCTTTTACCGGTTTTCGGATGACGGCGTCTACACCCGCTATTTCAGTGCCATCAAGACCATGCCTCACAAGAAGATGCAGGAGTACGTCAATGTGGACTGTAACCAGATTACCTCCATTGTCGGCCTGGCGGGGAGCCCCGGAAAGGAGCGGATCATCGCAGAAGCCAGGTTTACCCGGTACCGCCGTCGACCCTATGGGGATATCGCCTTTATCGTGGATGAATCATGCCAGAACCGGGGGATCGCCTCCTTTTTGTACAAGGTGCTCATCAGACTGGCCAAGGAGCGGGGGCTCAAGGGTTTCACCGCCGATGTGCTCCTCGAAAACAAGGCCATGATGAGGGTCCTGGAAAAGGGGGATCTGCCCGTACAGACCAAAATGGAGCACGATATCCTGAAGGTGACCTTGCCTTTTGACGGTACAAGTGACTAAAGTTGGAAAAGAATGACCTCTGAACCTCTGTGCCCTGAACCCCGACCCCAAGCCACCACTCATCGAATGGTACTACCAAGGGGAAGACATGATGACAGCCAACCAACTCAGGACCCTTTTAAGCGATCTCTTTACGCATCAGAGGTTCGCGGTTCTGGCTACCCACAGACAGGGCCAACCCTATACCAGCCTCGTTGCCTTTGGGGCCAGTGAGGATCTTCGTCATCTGGTCTTCGCCACCACACGATCAACCCGCAAGTTTGCGAATCTCACCGAGGATCCCCGGGTGGCTCTACTCGTCGACAGCCGGTCCAACCGGGTCTCGGATATTCGCCGATCCGTTGCGGCAACGGCCACGGGCCGGGCCGAAGAAGTCACGTCAGAGGAAAAGGAAGAACTCCTTCGAATGTACCTGTCGAAGCATCCTCACATGGAGGAGTTCGTCAGGTCTCCTTCCTGCGCCCTGCTGCGGGTGGAGGTCGAGACCTATTATGTGGTCCGTCAGTTTCAGAAAGTCTTTGAACTCCACATGAAACCATGAAACTTTGTATCCCTTTAGAAACCATCGAGGATAGCGTTCGCCGGGAGGTTGGGGGAAAAGCCTTTGCCCTGGCCAGGATGGCCAATGAAGGCTTTTCCGTGCCCCGTGCTATAAGTGTTACAAGTGCCGCCTACCGACAATATGTCGAATTGACCGGTCTGGGTGAACGTATCGGGCTCGAACTGAATCGAAAGGATCTTCATGACATGCGGTGGGAGGAGGTCTGGGATGCGTCTTTGCGCATCAGAAGCCTCTTTTTAAATACCCCAATGCCCCGTGTCATCGAAGATGTCTTGCGAAGCGAAATTGGGGAGGCCTTCGCCGACGTGCCTGTGGTGGTGAGGTCTTCGGCACCCGGAGAGGATTCCGTCAAAACCTCTTTTGCCGGTCTTCACGAGTCTTATGTGAATGTGCGGGGCACGGACGCCGTCCTGGAGCACATTCGGAAGGTGTGGGCTTCCCTGTGGTCAGATGGCGCGTTTCTCTACCGTCGGGAACTGGGCCTGAACTATGAGACAAGCACGATGGCGGTTCTGATCCAGGAAATCGTGGCTGGAGACCGTTCGGGCGTGGCCTTCAGCCGAAATCCAAATGACCCGGAACAAGCCGTCATCGAGGCCGTCTACGGATTGAATCAGGGGTTGGTGGACGGGACCGTGGAACCGGACCGGTGGATCCTGGACCGGAACACGGCCGCCATTGTTTCTCACCGTGCGGGTCCGAGAAATCAGCGGATGGTCCCCGTGCCGGACGGGATCCGTCTGGAGGTATTGGAAAGCGCAAAGGATCAAGGTCCGCCGTTGGCAGACCCGGAAGTGACCGGAATATTCGGCCTGTCCATGCGGGCTGAGAATTTTTTCGGTTCCCCGCAGGATGTGGAGTGGACATACCGTGAAGGGGGTCTCTATGTGCTGCAGTCCCGTCCCATCACGACGCTTGCCGGAGCCACCGAAGAGGACAAACGGCCCTGGTATCTGAGCCTGAAAAGGAGCCTGGGTAATCTGGAGACCCTTCGGAAGAAGATCGAGGAGAAGCTCATTCCCGACATGATTCAGGAAGCAGAGAACCTGGCTTTGCAGGATCCGGAAAGCCTTGCAAACGAAGATCTTTCCCGGGAGATCGTTCGGAGAAAGAAGATTTATGATGACTGGCACGGGGTCTATTATCGTGATTTCATACCCTTTGCCCATGGGTTCAGGCTCTTCGGCCAGGTCTATAACGACACCATGGAACCTTCGGACCCCCATGCCTTTATCGATCTTCTCTCGAACACGGGCATGGTCAGCGTGGAAAGAAACCGCAGGCTCGAGGAACTGGCAGACATGATCAGAGAAAACGCCGTTCTGAAACGCTCCCTGGAACAGGGGGGTCGCGATTCCGAGGGGATCTTTCAACAAAAGTTGAATGATTTTCTTAAAGATTTTCGAGACCTTTCATGGGAGGCGGTCCGGGTCTTTGATGAGGAAAAGACCTTTATCTCATTCCTCCTTGAAATGGCTTCCAGAAAGGCTGGAGCCAGCGGCGTTAAGAGTAGGGATGGCGATCGGTTGAAAGAAGAATTCCTCGCCCGGTTTCAGGGGGAGAAGAAAGGAGAGATGGAGGAATTCCTGAATCTGGCAAGAACAAGTTACCGGCTGAGAGACGATGATAATATCTACCTCGGAAAAATCGAGGGACAAATGCTCAAGACCATCCGAGAGGGGCAAAAACGAATTCGGGAGAAATCAGGAAAGACGACGGGTCATCTCTCGATTGAAAACGTCGTCAAGGGCCTGAACGATCCCGATTTTGTGCCTCAAGGACCGAAACCGGGGGAGGGGAAAAAAGAGGAGAGGGGTATCAACCCGCGGCAGCTCGTGGGCCAGCCCGCCGGAGCGGGGCTTGCCCGTGGGTCGGCGCGGGTGATTCGGGACGCCTCGGACCTCATGTCCTTCAAGGCAGGGGAAATCCTGGTCTGTGATGCGATCGACCCCAACATGACCTTTGTCGTGCCCCTTTCCGCCGGGATCGTGGAAAGGAGAGGGGGCATGCTCATTCACGGCGCTATCATCGCCAGGGAGTATGGCCTTCCCTGTGTGACCGGCGTTCCCGAAGCCGTCGAACTTATCCGCACCGGGGATATCGTCACCGTGGACGGGTATCTTGGAATTGTCATCATCTGCTAACATCATCTGAGAATTCCGCTCTCAAGGGAGGATGTGACATGTTTGATCAAAAGGGCGTGAGGCCTGAACTCGAGGCTCTGGGATTTAAAAATATAGGAAACATTTACTGGAATGCGACAACTCCCCATCTCTATGAAGAGATCGTCCGCCGTCGGGAAGGGCATATCGGCCACCTGGGTCCGGTGGTGGTCAGGACCGGGCATCACATGGGCCGGTCGCCCAATGACCGGTTCA
>CAYNYM010000104.1:0-8846 GCA_964401325.1 uncultured Desulfobacteraceae bacterium
ATAGGTCCTGAATGATTCCTTTGACCACGTCAACATAACCCCTCTCGTCCACATAGGCGTATCTTTCCGATATGAGGCGGTCAATAAAATCCTTGCTGACTATTTTATCAAGGAATTTCATGAGCCTGCTTCCCCCGGCCTTTTCAAAGGCCAAAACTTGCACAGGAGAAGCGCCGATCTTGGACGCAACCTCTCTAATCATGTCTTCGTCCACATAGCGGTATTCGAGCCTTTTGGCCAGTCTCTCTCCGAGAGTCCACCCCCCTGCGCCGAATTGCCTCGATATGGTAATGACTGCCATGCCTTACCTCCATGGTTTATGGTTCAATGAACGGTAACCCAATACCGTGCATACCTTAATCACTCGAGATAAACCGCTGATTGTCGTGGCATGACATAGATCCTCCCTGCAAAACAGCGGATAGCTTCATTGAAACTCGGGCAAAGCTCACAGCCAACTTCCTTAATAAAGGAACCCAGTGCGAAAATTTTTTTGAGGAAAGAATAAATATGTATGGGATATTCAGAGGTTGAGAGAAGCGTTGAAATGAATTATAGCAGAGGTTGTGCAGAAATGAAAGCCTCTCGTCAGGCACGGTGATCCAAATCCGGAAAACCCGGTTCCAAGGGCCGTAATCCTTTGCTTATCTGGTTTTCATCCAGAAATGGCCCTTTTCTGCAATTTTGGTGTCAATCCGCGGAATTCCTTAGTGCGGCGTACACTTGTGCGCCTCCGCTTAATCCCTCGATTTTACTGGATTCGTGAATCTTGCCATGGGGGGCTGAACCAAAAACGCACTCGGGCCCTGATTTTATTTCTGGATGGGCACCGACCGGTGCAAGAGTCGGTGGTTGGAGTGATGGGAAATCTCAATAGTCAGCCCGGGACGGGGCAGGAAAAAAAAGCCATTTGGGGATGGATTCTCTATGACTGGGCTAATTCCGCCTTTGCCACAAGTGTCATGGCCGGGTTCTTCCCTGTTTTTTTTAAGCTCTATTGGAGCAGGGGGGCGGATGTGAATATGAGTACGGCCCTGCTCGGATTTGGGAACTCAACGGCCAGCCTTCTGGTCGCCCTCATGGCGCCGGTCCTTGGGGCCATAGCGGACAGGGGATCGGCACGAAAGAGATTTATGGTATGGTTCGCCTACCTCGGTGTCCTAATGACCGGGAGCCTGTTTCTGGTGCGTGAGGGGGCCTGGGCCTGGGCGATATTTGTTTATGTGATGGGGTGTATCGGGTTTTCCGGGGCCAACGTCTTTTATGATGCACTGCTCCCAGGTGTGGCCTCCGGGGAAAACATCGACTTTGTGTCGGGGTTGGGTTACGGGGCGGGTTATCTCGGCGGTGGACTGCTCTTCCTCTTGAATGTATGGATGACCGAAATGCCGAAGAGATTCGGAATGCCCGATGCGGCAACTGCCGTGCGATATGCGTTTTTATCCGTGGCGCTCTGGTGGGGCGCCTTTACCGCTATCACGATCCTGTGGGTGCCTGAAGAGAAAAGGGCCGGCAGAATAAGTGGCCTGTGGATTGCCATCAAAGGCGGACTCAAACAACTCATCGATACCTTCCGCAAGGCCAGGCAATTGAAATCCGTTATCATATTTCTTTTGGCCTATTGGTTTTATATCGATGGCGTGGATACTGTGGTTCGAATGGCCGTGGACTATGGATTGTCCCTCGGGTTTGAATCAACCGATCTTATCAAGGCCCTTCTTATCGTACAATTCGTGGGGTTCCCCGCGGCTTTGGCCTTCGGCAAGCTGGGGCAGCAATGGAACGTTCGAAAGGCCATTTTTTTGGCCATCGGGTCCTATGTTTTCATTACCCTGTGGGGGGTCTTAATGACCCAAAAGGAAGAATTCTATATCCTGGCGGTCCTGATTGGGCTGGTTCAGGGCGGCATTCAGGCCCTCAGCCGTTCCTACTATGCACGCTTGATCCCCGAACAACACTGGGCGGAATTTTTCGGGTTTTATAACATGATGGGGAAATCGGCCGCGATCATGGGTCCGGCCATGATCGGCGCAGTGGGCATTCTTGTGAAACGTTCACTGATGCCGCCAGGGGCAACCCCCGAACAGATGGAGGCGGTGGCACATATGGCTTCGCGATGGGGCCTGGGCTCTCTCTTGCTGCTCTTTATTGCGGGTGGCGTCTTGTTCTATTTTGTGGATGACGAGAAAGAAAAATCGGCCATGGATGCGGCATGACAATCTCTTTGACTAAACTCAGGGGTGAATTTAAAGCGTGTGAGACGAAGACATGCGTCGGATCACATAATCGACCACCGAGCGATACTGAAAAAAACCCCAAGTGAAAACACTCGGGGCTTTTTCCAGTATCTGGATGGAAAAAATTATTTATTGGCCTTGAATGTATCATAGGCGAGTTTTTGGTCAATTGAATAGCTCCAGGGTAATCCCTCGTTACGCCAGCCTCCGAGTTTGCGTTGACCGTTAAATGCGCTCACTTTGCAAATGACTTTGTCCCCCTCAAACCCACCGAGCATGTTGTGGATTTTTTCAGGCTTAAAACCGGCTTTGATTGCCTTCTCTGCTGATTCGCAGGATCGTTTTCCACTTCTGCACATGAAAATCAAGGTGTCGGTTTCAGGATTGAATCTCGCAAGAAGGTCCTTGGCAAAATCGGGATTGTCCAAAAGCTTGTAGACTTTTTTGCCCTTTTTCTCGATCATCTCTCCAGTCCAAAATTTGCTGGGTACATGGTATGCACCGTTGGGATGGCCGACAAAATTATATTCCGCCCTCGTGCGAACGTCCACGATGAAAGCGTGTTTTTCATCCGTGAGCACCATTTGCATAGCCTCAGTGGGGGTAACATCGACTCCCGGATGGCCGAGCTTGGTTTTGTAGGCCCATCCGCCGGACGTTTTCACTGCCCCTTTTTCGGCGGCGTTGACAGTGATTACCAGAGCAAAGGTCAACAATACGAATAACGTGGTCAGAGCGTAACGAGATAATTTTGCCATAACATCCTCCTTTTAATGGTAAGTGGATTTTTCGCAAACGGAAATGACTCGTTGCAGACTATTTGTTACGGTCCTCGTACCCGTAAAAAACGCGACATCAATCGACACACGCCGGGGATTTTTTCGGCGAGCGTACGTAAGAGGCCTTGGAATAAACCCTTGTCGATATGATAGCAAGTATCTGGATTTATTTTAAAATAATACCGGTTAAGGACGTTCGGTTCTTTGCGGAATCTTACACCGATAAAAACAGTTTTTTCGTATTTACAACATGTTTCATCTAAGAGGTCGAATATAACAGCAGGGGGAGAACATATTCAGAGACCGTTCAGAGGGGCTGTCAGTGAATGCCCTTAAAACAGGATGCATACTTTTTCGCAAGATTAGACAGCCGGAAGCTTTTATCGTCTAAGATATTGTTCGGACACACCTTATATTTTTTTTCCCGATTTCGTCAATAGGTTAGGGAAAAGATATTTTAGACAGATGCAACACATGGCGGGTTGAAAAACCAACCGTTATGGTTGAATGGGTGCCCGTTTAGAAAAAATCGCAATGAACATTGGGCAGCACCGGGCTATATCACATTGATACAATTATAAATTGACACGCACTGGGCCATTTATTATATAGTGCGGCGGAAAGCAATGGAGGCACAAGGCCTGGTATGGAAGAGGGCCGTGCATAGGGTAAAGCCGTATCCTTCATTTTAGCCCAACGGTATCTCCCATGATAATGCCCGCCAATGCCGGCTTCTGTAAATCGGGAACGAGTCTTTCCCGGAGAAAAGATTTTTCATCTTACCTGCTTAATGCGGAACACAGGTACTTATTATATGAAAATCATTATTGGATCTGATCACGGAGGTTTTGACCTCAAAGAGATCTGCAAGACATTCCTGGAGGAAAGTCCGGGTTATGACCTAAAGGATGCGGGTGTATTCGATCGAGGCCCATCGAATTATCCTGAGATCGCCCACAAGGTGGCTCAGGCCGTTGCGAAGGGCGAATTCGAGCGCGGACTCCTGATCTGCGGTTCAGGGATCGGCATGTCTATGGTCGCCAATCGATACCGCGGCGTGCGCGCCGCCCTGTGTCACAATCTGTACATGGCCCGCATGGGTAGGCTTCATAATGACGCCAATATCCTGGTCATGGGCGGACGCGTCACCGGGCCCGGTCTTGCCACGGAGATACTGGAGACTTTCCTTAAGACGGACTTTGAGGGAGGGCGCCACAAACTGAGAATAGATCAGATTGAGGCCTAAGGGGAGAACGATTTGATTGAATTAGAACTGGAACAGGTTGATCCCGAAGTGGCGAGGGCCATACGCTCGGAGATCGATCGTGAAAAGAACAGCCTGGTCATGATCGCATCGGAAAACTATGCCTCCCGGGCGGTCATTGAGGCCCAGGCCAATGTCATGACGAACAAGTATGCAGAGGGGTATCCCAAGAAAAGATACTACGGTGGATGCGAATATGTCGACATGGCCGAGAGACTGGCCATTGACAGGGTGAAGGCCTTGTTCGGCGCGGAATACGCGAATGTTCAACCCCATTCGGGTTCACAGGCGAACATGGCCGTGTATCTTTCCTTCCTGAAACCCGGTGATACGATTATGGGTATGGAGCTGTCTCATGGCGGTCACTTGACCCATGGGAGTCCGGTAAGTTTTTCCGGTCGCCTTTTCCATGCGGTCTTCTACGGGCTCGATGCGGACAAAGGCATCCTGGATTATGATCAGGCCCGTAATCTTGCCCTAGAACACAGACCGAAGCTCATCATTGCCGGTGCGAGCGCCTATCCTCGGATTATCGATTTCGGAAGATTCAAGGAGATTGCCCAAGAGGTCGGGGCCTATCTGATGGTTGATATGGCGCATATCGCGGGACTGGTGGCAGCTGATCTTCATCCTTCTCCGGTGGGGCTTGCGGATTTCGTCACCTCTACGACCCATAAGACACTCAGGGGGCCGAGAGGGGGCTTTATACTTGCGGAGGAAAGGCATGGGGAGGCCCTGGACAAGGGGGTATTCCCCGGAATTCAGGGCGGTCCCCTGATGCATATTATCGCGGCCAAGGCCGTGGCATTCGGCGAAGCGCAGACACAGGCCTTTAAGGACTATCAACGCCGGGTCGTTGCAAATGCCGGAATCCTTGCTGAGGCCTTTGCCGGTTTTGGTTTTAACCTGGTATCCGGAGGAACCGACAATCATCTAATCCTGTTGGACCTTACCCCGCAGGGAATAACAGGTTTAAAGGCCGAGACGGCCCTGGGTCAGGCGGGAATTGCCGTGAATAAGAATGCGGTTCCCTTTGATAAGAGAGGGCCGAGGGTGACCAGCGGTTTGAGGCTGGGAACGCCGGCACTGACGACCCGGGGTATGGGGGAGGACGAAATGAGGATCATCGCCGGGCTGATCAGAGATCTGCTGGACAACCCGGCTGACGAAAAGATCCTGCAGGCCACCCGCGCACAGGTCAGAGAACTGTGTCGCCTGTTTCCTGTGTATGAGTTCATCCACCAATAAACGACTCCGATGAAAGGGGTATCCCATTGACGAGACCTTCCTGGCCCGAATATTTCATGGAGATCACAAGAATGGTGGCAAAGCGGTCCACCTGTCTGAGGCGGAAGGTCGGTGCTATTCTGGTCAAAGATAAACGAATCCTTGCAACGGGTTACAACGGCGCGCCGACGGGTCTCAAGCATTGCGAAGAGGTGGGCTGCCTGAGGGAAAACTCATCCGTGCCTTCGGGTATGCGCCATGAGTTGTGCAGGGGGTTGCATGCCGAACAAAACGTCATCGTGCAGGCGGCCTACCACGGGATTGCCATCAAGGGCGCCACGCTCTATTGTACCAACAAACCTTGTGTGATCTGTGCCAAAATGATCATTAATGCAGGGATTGGGAAGGTCTTTTACGAAGAGAGTTACGATGACCCTCTGGCTGACCAGATGATGGGGGAAGCCGGTATCGAACTAGTGAGGTTATGTGTATGAGATGTCCCTATTGTACAAAGATCGATAACAAGGTGATCGATTCCCGGCTCAGTAAGGACGGCAGAACGATCAGGAGACGCAGGGAGTGCATTGATTGCGGAAGAAGATTCACCACCTACGAAAAACTGGAAGAAGTGCTGCCCCTGGTGATCAAGAAAGACGGCCGTCGTGAACCTTTTAACCGGTATAAGATTATCGAGGGGATCAAGAAGGCTTGCCAGAAGCGCCCTGTGAGCATCACAAAGATCGAAGAGTTTGTCGATTCACTGGAGCTCTACTTCCAGGAACTGGGAAAGAAGGAAGTCGATAGCACGGATGTCGGGGAAAAGGTTATCAGCAGTCTCAAGGAATGGGATGAAGTGGCCTATGTCAGGTTCGCCTCGGTCTATCGTCAATTCAGGGACATCAACGAGTTCATGGAAGAACTTGAAGGGATCTTGAGGTCCAGAAAAGACCAATCCATTTGATCGGTGCATTTGCGGCACCCCGTTGAGATAGCTTTTTCTTTTTTTTAGTCATTTTTTGTTAAATCTTGTGAAGGTTTCACAAGGGTAAAGGCGTTTTTTGACCGATCAAGACGAAATATTCATGAAGAAGGCCCTGCGGTTGGCTAAAAAGGGCCTTGGACGAACGTCTCCCAATCCGGTTGTCGGTGCGGTGGTCGTCAGGGAGGGAAGGATCATCGCTTCGGGATACCACCGACGGGCAGGCGGTGCGCACGCCGAGGTTGAGGCCCTGAAAAACTTCAGTGGAGAGACGAGGGAAGGGGATACTCTCTATGTCACCCTTGAACCCTGCAATCACTATGGCAGAACGCCCCCCTGTACGAAGGCGATTCTTCAAAGGGGCATAAGGAAAGTCGTTGTTGGAATGATGGACCCGAATCCGGGTGTGACCGGGGGGGGCTGTGCTTTTCTTGCTCAAAAAGGGGTGGAGGTCAAATCAGGAATCCTGGAATCAGAGTGCCGTCGATTGAACGAGGTTTTCATCAAGTTCGCCACGACGGGGATTCCCTTTGTGACGGCCAAATCAGCTCTCACCATGGATGGATGGACGGCGACCGGCACAGGCCATTCCCGGTGGGTCACCAATGAACGATCGCGTCGATTTGTCCACCGTCTGAGGGACCGGGTAGACGGCGTGATGGTGGGAATCGGCACGGTGCTGGCCGATGATCCGTCTCTGACCACGCGCCTTGGAACAAGGAAAGGCAAGGACCCGGCCCGAATCATTGTGGACACCCATCTGAGGACTCCCAAGAATGCCGGGGTCTTGAGTCGGAATTCTAACGCCTCCACGATTATCGCCGTTGGGGAGGGGATTTCGGATGAGCAGGTCACGGGTTTGAAAAATGACGGGGTTATCCCTTTGATCTGTCCGGTCAGGGATGGCAGAATTGACCTTGGTGCCCTGTTGGCAGGACTTGGGAAAATGTCCATTACCTCGGTTCTGGTAGAGGGTGGTGCCACACTAATGGGGTCATTGATTCGTGAAGGTCTTGTGGACAAGTTTTATATCTTCAAGGCCCCTAAATTGCTGGGGGGGGGCGACGGGATTCCCATGGCCTCCGGACCGGGACCCGGCACGATGGATCAATGTCTGAATCTCAAGGACCTGCGGGTGCGGCGATTCGGGGATGATTTACTTTTCAGAGGTTATCCGGATGTTTACGGGACTTGTTGAAGGTGTCGGACGAATTAAGGCATTGAGCCGCATTGGAGAGGACGCGCGACTCACGATCAGGCCCCTCTTTGATTTTTCCGGCACCCGGGTGGGGGACAGTATCTCCGTGAATGGTGCCTGTCTGACCGTGACGGCCCTGGCTGATGGAGGTTTTAGCGCGGATGTTTCGGTGGAATCCTTTTCCCGCACCACCCTTGGGCAGTTGAAAGCGGGGGGTGAAGTGAATCTGGAAAGGGCGCTGAGGCTCTCGGACAGGCTTGGAGGACACCTCGTATCCGGGCATGTGGACGGTGTTGGAACGATTCTCAAGCGAGAGCAGGACCAGCGGTCCTGGCGGTTGAGGATCGCTATTGACAAGGACCTTTCAAGATATACCATTGAAAAGGGATCTATTGCCGTGGATGGGGTCAGCCTGACCATTAACCGTTGCCAGGAAACTTATTTTGAGGTTAATATAATCCCTCAAACGGGACGGGAAACCACCATTCTGAAAATGAAGGAAGGTGACCTCGTCAATATCGAGACCGATTTGATCGGCAAGTATGTGGAAAAATTTCTTCTTAGAGACAGCCCATCCCAGGGGGAAGAGAAGCCCTCAGCCATTAATAGGGATATGCTGAAAGAATACGGATTCGGGGAATAAATACAATGCCTATAGCAAAAATAGAAGAGGTCATAGAAGACCTGAGACAGGGAAAACAAATCATACTCGTGGATGATGAGGACAGGGAAAACGAGGGCGACCTCACCATGGCCGCCGAAAAGGTCACGCCCGAGGCCGTTAATTTCATGGCCACATACGGGCGGGGTCTCATTTGCCTTTCTCTTGGCCATGAAATTGTCGATAAACTCCAGCTGCCCCTGATGGTTCATGAAAATCGTTCTCCCTTTAAGACCGCATTTACGGTTTCCGTCGAAGCGCGTGAAGGGGTGACAACGGGAATTTCGGCCGCCGATAGGGCCAAGACCATTCTGACGGCCGTGGCCGATGATGCCCGACCCGATGATCTGGTCCAACCCGGGCACGTCTTCCCTTTGAGGGCCCGGCGGGGGGGGGTCCTGTTCAGGACCGGACAGACTGAAGGTTCCGTTGATCTTGCTCAACTTGCGGGCCTGAAACCGGCCGGGGTCATCTGTGAGATCATGAATGAAGACGGCACGA
>CAYNYM010000105.1:0-8831 GCA_964401325.1 uncultured Desulfobacteraceae bacterium
GTATAGTCTGGATACACTCCAGCAGCAAAGAAAACCAAGACCGAAACACTCGGGCCAGGAAATAGTTCATATTGAGGTCATTTACGAAACTCCAGGTGAGAAATCCGACAAGCACATAGATGGAGCCGTGGGCGAAATTGGGGACCCGGCTCACCCCGTAAACGAGGGTGAATCCCACGGCGATAAGGGCAAAGACAATGCTATTTACCGTACCATAGATGAGTATTTCCATCAGTGTGACCGTTTATTGCTCCAAATGAAAGTCCTATTATAACTGACCTATTTCAGCCATGGCGGGATCTTGATGGTACCGGAAGCGGCGACCTCCGGAAAGACCTGGACCCTTTTTCCGTCCTGCCACTGAACCCAGCAACCCAATACGCTCTGCTTCGGATCATAGCCATAGATGATCTGATGATTCTGATCAAAGCGAATCGTCCCCCGAACGGCCGGAAGGTTCGTTTGCTCCAGAGCAGTGATGAGGGCCTCGTTGTCCAGGGATCCGGCCCTCTCGACGGCGTCCTTCAGGACATACAGGGCTTCATAGGCGCTCACACACCCGGTGCTTCGGGGAGGCACACCCCACCTTTTCTCGAAATTATTATAGAACTTCATGGTCATGGGCATCACATTGCTGGGCACATTACCTGTTTCTGAAAGCGTCACGATGGTATAGGCCCCTTTTCCATTGGTCGCCGCCCAAAACCCCGGATCCTCGGCAGCCCCGATAAACCCGATAGGCAGTGCGGGCACCTCCATGTCGGCCCACTGTTTCAAAAGAATAGAGGTCTCCGGCGAATAGGCCCACATGAACAAGACCTGTGCACCTGACTTTTTGCACTCGCTCAAGGCCGACGAGTAGTCAGTGGTCCCGATGGGATGCTTGTCCTTACCCACAATTTTCCATCCGTCTTTAACCGCGAGCTTTTCCACAATGCCCGCGGCCTTCCTGCACATCAGGCTGTCGTCGATGGAAATGAACATCTTGTTGAACCCATGCTCTTTCTTGATCTTATGCAGCAGATCGATACCTTCTTTGATGTACCATTTGACGCTTCCGCTTTCCCGAAAAGAATACTTGTACTTCTTGATGTTTTTTCCAACCTTCTTGTCCCAGCTGGGTGTGTAGCATCCGATGGAGACAACGTCCACTTTCTTGTATCGGGCATAGAGATCCATGGCCGCCATGCCGCACTCGGACATGCAAGGGCCGCCGGCGACGATATCCACCTTTTTCTGAAGGATCAGTTTTTCAATGGCCAGAAGGACCTCACTGGTGGGCACACCGGGTTCCTCGTCCCGGCTGTCAATGATCTCGAGCTTGAGAGAATGCTTGAGACCGCCTATGTTTATGCCCCCGGCCGCATTGATCTCCTCCGCGGCCATGATCATACCCCGCTCACCGTTCTGACCGTAGGCACTGGCTCGGGGCACAGGTGCCCCGATAAGGACGGGTTTGCCTTTCTCCGCCGCATCGGCGCCTATCGCGCCGATGCCCCCCATCAGGGCCGCTGCCGTCATGAGGATTAAAAACCTCCGAAAGACCTTGTTGCCCATGACATCCTCCTTTCATTGAAATGGATTGAATCAAAGGAAATCCCTAAATGTCTTTTTATATGGGCTTGGCTTCAAGGCGCAGCCACGGGAGTGCTAAGAGCAGGACGAGGTCGAGGACACAGGCAAGCCCTCTTTGCGGAAGTTCACCCAATAGAACCGCGTTTCATGGTACCTGCAGGCATTTGGATCCCAAGCCTTATCATAACCCCTTCGTCCCCGCGAGGTGAGCGGGGAATCAAGATACGGTTTGCAAGGGTACTGCCTTTTTTCGTCTTTAGGCTGTTGTTAGGTTGATAGGGTCGTGTTTGTGAGTGGATAGGTAACAGGCATGGTCATTGCATTGTAAGACAGGATTCATGATAAGTGAAAGGGCATCCGGTGTCAAGGGCAAACCCTTTCCCTCAATCCACCGGAAAATGCGCATATCATGCTCAGTTTTTAGATCGACCACGAAGCACGAAGCTTAAGATATGGCATATTTTTATAACCCTTCGTGCTCCGCGCCCTTCGTTGTGAAAATTGGACTTTTTACGAAAGCATGAACTCTAGTCGCTATAATTCACACACCGCAAGGCCTGCGGCCCGGAGGGAGAGACGAACGACGGCAATCCCCGATTTCATCCCGCACCTTGCCGGTGAGCAGAGGCCTCCTCCCCCGTTATCACGTACAGAAATAGCTCCCGCGGACCGTGGGCGCCATGGACCATGACCAACTCGATATCACCGGTCTTGCTGGGACCCGAGATAAGCGTCATGCAGTTCGTCAATCCTTCTTCTCTTTCCGCAGGAT
Source organism: uncultured Desulfobacteraceae bacterium (assembly GCA_964401325.1). Taxonomy (GTDB): domain Bacteria; phylum Desulfobacterota; class DSM-4660; order Desulfatiglandales; family HGW-15; genus CAYNYM01. The sequence continues at coordinate 2,348 of CAYNYM010000105.1, forward strand.
CCCACTTCAGGAGGGTGTAGAGTTCTTTCAGATCGGCGACGATCTGGTGCAGTTCTATGACGGCCACATGGATGGAAGGCACCAGAGAGACGGAACGGGCATGGCCGGGTCGGGTCTTCATAACCAGAGTGGCGGTGGAGGCGACGCAATAGTCGGCCGATGTGACGCCGATAAAGGAACCTGCCACCTGTTCTCGTATTTTGCTCCGCTCAAGCTTCAGGGCGGACGTGTCGTTGCCTGTGCCCGCCAGGTCCGTCACGTGCACGGGAATTCCCCAAGGGCCCAACCGTGCATCGAGTCCCATGCCCTGGATAAGAGGATGCTTCCATGCAACCACCCTTTTCTCCCCGCCCCATTCAGGTTCCTTTTCAAGGACGAGTTTCTCGATGGATTCGGCCGCGGCGGCGGAATCTTGCACCGGGATGACCTTCAGATTCAGGGGGACCGCCTCCCGGATAAGGTATTCGAGCAGGAGCATCCGGTCTTCTCTGTTTCGATCTTTTATCTTTTCAAGGATCAGGCGTGCTCCAGGGTCAGGGGCATCGGAAAAGAGATCCAAAGGCGGATTGGGGGCCTCTTCACTGCGGCCCAGGGACTGTCTGATTCTTGAGATAAACCTTCTCTGTGGTTCTTCTGTCATGAGACCTTTCGATCCTTTTCTTGGTTCATTTTTTTCCAGCGGGACATAAAGCTCTCAGAAGCAAGGGGTTTCATGTCCCGGCTCTTTGTCCACCCGCTGAAGGGATAGGGAAGTCGGTGAAGCGACTCCCTGTTGCCCGGCAAAACCCGTTGGATATACGCGGAGAGTTTCAAGAAAAAATCATAGGCCTTGCGCCGGTGAATCAACCACGCCCAGAGCCTGAAAAAGGCCTTTTCTGTCTTGCGGGCCGGAGCGACCTTCCATTCCCTGTCCCCCTCCGCCAGTCTTGATCTCAGGGCCAGAAGCATTCTCGGGATGTTCATGTTAACAGGACAGGCCTTTTGACAGGCCCCGCACAGGGTTTCCCCGAGGCAGAGGTCTTCCGCCCGGTTGATGCCCACCATCAGGGGCGTTAGAACGGCGCCAATGGGTCCGTTATAGGCAAAACCATAGGCATGCCCCCCTATTTTCCCATAGACGGGGCACACGTTCAGACAGGCACCGCAACGAAGACAGCAAAGAATCTCACGAAATTCCTCGTCGGCCAGGATCCTGGAACGTCCGTTATCCAGGATGATCAAATGAAATTCCCCGGGCCCGTCACACTGATCCGCGGTGGCGGCCCCCCCGATGTAACTCACATATCCACCCAGTTTCTGAGCGGCCGCACCATGGGACAGGAGCCGCAGAAGGATCTCGTGATCTTCCAGGCGGGCCACGATCCTTTCCATGCCCATAAAGGCGACATGGACCCTGGGCATGGTGGTGGACATCCGGATATTGCCTTCGTTGGAGACCGTGGTGATATGACCGGTCTCTGCGCAGGCCAGGTTGCACCCCGACAGGCCCATATCCGCGGAAAGGAACTTCTCGCGCAAGGCACGTCTTGCATCCTGGGTCAAAACAGGAGGATCGTTCGAGTAAGGGGTCCCCAGTTTCTCGGAAAAAAGTCGGCCCACCTGGTCCCTGGTCTTGTGGATAGCGGGGGCCACGATGTGGGAGGGTTTTTCTCCGGCAAGTTGCACGATATACTCCCCCAGGTCGGTCTCCAGGGTTTCAATGCCTGCGTCCATGAGGGCCTGGTTGAGACCGATTTCCTCGGTCACCATAGACTTTCCCTTCACGACCAGCTTGACATCGTGTTTTTCGGCGATTTCCAGGCAGCACTCGACGGCCGCCTGCCCGTCCCGTGCAAAATGGACGTGCCCGCCTCTCTGCCGAATCTTATCCGCCAGGGATTCCAAGAGGACGTCCAGGTTTTCGATGGCCTCTTTTCTGATTTCATGGGCTCGAAGACGCAGTTCGGGTCCTTCCGGAAGCGCCTCATACAGGGCGGCTGTGGCAGGGCCCAGGCGATTTTGGACATCCCTCAGGGCATCCTGTAATACCCGGTCCTTGAGGGCCGCTTTCGCCCTGTCCACGTATTGCTCGGTGGTGACATGATCCATGAGAGTCATTATCCTTTTCAGCCCGCCAGGAGTTGGGCGATATGCATGGTCTTGATGGGGATGTCTTTCCTGTCCAGCATGCCCTGAATATTCATCAGACAACCCATATCACATCCGATAACCACCTCGGCACCGGAGTCCACGATATTTTTCACCTTGTCCTCAAGAATGGCGCTTGAGATCTCCGAGTAACGAAAGGCAAATTCCCCTCCGAATCCGCAACACCGCTCCGAATCGCGCATCTCGATGAACCGGGCGCCCTTCACATGCCGAATGAGTGTCCGGGGTTGCTCCTTTATACCCAGGTAGCGGTTGAGATGGCATGAGTCATGATAGGTGATTTTCCCGTCAAATTGTGCCCCCATATCCTCCACGCCCAGGACATCCACCAGGTATTCACTGAATTCATAGGTTTTTTCGCCCACCTTTTCGGCCCGGGATAACCATTCCGCATCATCCTTGAACAATTCGGGATAATGGTTTTTCACCGTGTTCACGCAGGAACCGGACGGACAGACGATGACGGGCGCATCCTCAAAGATGCCGATGAACCGCTCGGCGGCTGCCCGGGCCTCCCCGCGAAAACCCGCATTGAGGGCCGGTTGACCGCAGCAGGTCTGGTCGGTGGGGCAGTTTATGGAAAGTCCCAGTTTTTCAAGGACCCTGACCATGGCCTCGCCCACCTCCGGATAGAGGGTGTCGACGAGGCATTGAATGAACAGGGTGACTTCTTTGGATTCATGCATTTTCTTTATATTACCTCTAAATTCTACAATTCCCTACTTGATAAAATGACCGGGCAGCCAGGTGATCAGTGACGGAAAGATGACACAAAGCGCCAGTGCCACAACCTGCAACCCTACGAAGGGAAGCACTCCCCGATAGATATCCGTGACTCCGATTTGGGGCGGGGTAATGCCTTTGAGATAAAAGATCGAGTAGGCAAAGGGCGGGGTCAAAAAAGATATTTGAAGATTTACCATCACGAGAACGGCGAACCATACCGGATCAAAGCCCAGCGCTCCCGCAATGGGCGAGATCAGGGGTACGATGATAAACAGGATTCCCATCCAGTCGATGAACATGCCCAGGAAGACCAGGAGGATCATGATCGCAAAGAGGATGCCCCATTTTCCCACGGGCAGGTTCAGGAAGAGGTTGGAGACGACGTCGTCGCCCCCCAATGCCACAAAGACGGTGGAAAAAAAACTGGCCCCCACCGCTATCAGCATGATCATGCTCGTGATGCTCAGGGTCTGGATACTGGCATCCCTGATAAGCTTCACGTTGAGGCGCCCATAGCATGCGGCCAGCAGAATGCTCGCAATGGCCCCTACGGCGGCCGCCTCCGTGACCGCCGCAATACCGAAAAAGATACTCCCCAGGACTGCAAAAACAAGAAAGCAGGGCGGAATGACGGCGGTGGCGAGCAGATAGAGCTTTGTTTTCCAGGAGACCTTCCTTTCCTCAAGAGGCACGGGAGGGCCGTCCTGGGGACGGAGATGACAACGAACGGCTATATACAGCATATAGAGCATCGCCAGGAGAAGACCCGGAAGCACGGTTCCCAAAAAGAGCTTGCCCACTGAAATTCTTGCGATGGGCCCATAGATCACTATCATGATACTCGGTGGAATCAGGATGCCGAGGGTTCCACCGGCACAAACACTCCCGCAGGCCAGAGACTTGTTGTAATGGCGCTCCAGCATGGCGGGCAGAGCCATCAGGCCGATCGTAATTTCCGATGCCCCTACCACCCCGGTGGCGGCCGCGAACAGGGCAGAAATGGCGATTGTCGTGATCCCGAGCCCCCCTCTGGTCCTGCCCCACAGCAGATGCATGACCTCAAAGAGCCTTTCCGCCACCCCGGACTTTTCCATAAAAACGCCCATGAAGAGAAAGAGGGGCACGGCCAGAAGGGTATAGTTTTTCATCAGGCCGAAAAGGCGGACGATGAAAAGGCCGAAGACATTCCCGTCCATGAAAACCAGGCCAAAGAGGGTCGCGATTCCTCCCAGGACAAGGGCTGTGGGGTATCCCAGGAAAATGCCCAGAAACAGGCCTGCAAACATCAGCAATACAATGATTTCAGGGCTCATGATGTCGCCCCTTTTCTAAGCAGGACCATCAGGTTGCGAATGAATTCGGCAACCCCCTGCAGCAGCAACAGAAGAACCCCGATGGGCATCACGGTCTTGAAAGGGTAAAGCACGGGCCGCCAGTACCCCTGCATAGACCGTTCGCCGATCTTCCAGGAAAAGGCGACATAGGGGATCAGGGCGTATAACAGGCCGATCCAAAGGGGGAAAAAGAAAAGCAGATAGAAGATAGTATCGACCCAGGCCCTGCCTCTTGGTGAGAACCGGGAATAAAACAAATCGATCCGGACATGATTTTTGTGCTTGAGGGTATAGGCCTCGCCCAGCAGAAAAAATGCCCCCCCGATCATGTAACTCAGATCAAAAGCCCATTTCGTGGGGGCATCAAACACGTACCTCGAGACAATCTCGTATCCGGTAATACAGGTCAGGATAACCGCCAGCCAAATAACAATCCTACCGCTATATTCACTGAGTGCATCGATAGCAATCAGAACACTGTTCAATAATTTCATAATTTATGTTTATTAGAGACCAACCATTCATGTCACTCGTATTGAGGTGTCATGACCTGTTTATAATCCTGATAAATCCTTCTGAATTTTTTCTGAGATTCCCAGACCTCTGCGAAAAATGGATCCTTCGCCGCTTTCTGGGCCATGAGTTTATCCGCCTTTGCCGCGAGTCCCTTCTGAATCTCAGGGCTCAGATATTGAATCTGTACGCCCTTCTCCTTGAAAAACTGCAAGGCGGAAACATCGCTGTAGAGGCATTTGGTGAAGGTTCTCAAGGTGACCGCCTGGGCTGCAATTTTTACGATCTCCTGCAGGTCCGAAGGCAACTTTTCCCAGGATTTCTTATTGATGGTCAGGTCAAAGAAGGTGCTGGTCTGATGGACACCCGGAACCAGAAGGTACTTGGCAATCTCATAGAAAGCAAGGTCCTTATCCATGCTGGGAATGCTGAATTCCCCAGCGTCCAGGACATTTCGCTGTATAGCCTCATAGACCTCACCGGCAGGCAGCATCATGACCGAAGCACCTGCTTCCGTCAGGATCTCCCCCCAATAGCCCGAGGTGCGAAATTTCAGGCCCTTGAAATCTTCCATGGTTTTGATGGGTTTATTCGACCAGGCCAGATCCTCTGTGGGAAGGAGCCCACAGGGCGCGGCGTACCCCAGGTTGAACCCCTTGTAGAGCTTCTGGTAGAGTTGCAGTCCTTCACCCTCATACATCCAGGTAAGATAAGGGATGGCCTCCATACCGAAGGGCACGTACCCGAAAAGCGGCGCGGCCGATAATTTGCCTACCTGATAAGTCGGGGAGCAATGGGCCGCATCAATGGTGCCCATCTGTGTGGCTTCCAGCACCTCCAAGGCGCCCATCAGGACACCGGCGGCATAGCTTTTGATAACCAGCCGGCCGTTACTCATCTTGTTCACCATCTCGGCAAAGAGATCCGGAGTTTCCTGAAGTATTGTCCCTTTGGGCCAGGATGACGCCATTTTCCATTGAATGGTCTTTGCAAAAACAACGGTGTTCATGCCGAGAATCAGACATACACCCATCAAGATTGCAATTAATCTGTTCCGTTTCATTCTTAGTCTCCCTAAGTAACGTTTATCGTTGGGCATCAACCAACATTTACCCATTGCATACTGAGATTTCATCAACTGCTCTCTTCTACTCGCCACTTTAACTCTCATCAAACTTTTTTTGATCTCACACAAAACTTCAATGAGAACAAGCGTCGGAGATCCTTGTCTGTCGTGGCTCATACCACACGCACACAGGGCGGTCAACTTCAAATTGTTTTCCGTTTCTTTTTTCAACAGCGTCATTTATTGAAAAACAGGGATCGGATCTTGTTCACACCGTTCAACGAGAAATGGCTCAGCATGGGCGGAGTAAATCCTGGCATTGCAGGGTAAGAGGACCTCGTGTCATGTCCCAAAGGACAGGCCGTGCCCGAGGTGCAGGCTTGCCTTTTTTTGAGAATTTGCCTTGAAATCGCTCTGAAAGAGATTCCCTTTCATTCAGTTAATCAAATCCAAGCTCATTTTCCGGCTGATTTCTTTGCGCAGGGTGAATTCAATCAAACAATTCATTTGACATTTTTTGCAGATCAACTATCCTTTGTTATCTCATAGATTGCCCGATTTAGAGTTTTGGGCGGTTTCATCCTTAGGTATTCGATAAGTCTTAGTGACGGCCTCGGGGTTATAACCGTTATGAAATATCATGAAAGGAGGTTGGCACTATGGCAGAAGGCATCGTAAAATGGTTCAATGATCGCAA
>CAYNYM010000106.1:0-8816 GCA_964401325.1 uncultured Desulfobacteraceae bacterium
CGGTGGCGTTTTTAAAGCCCACGGGCAAGGCCGTGGCGTTGGTCACGATAAACCGGCCCGGCTGATAGGCCATACAGAGACATCCTATATCAGCCTGCCCGGCAATCACGCCGTCCATCATGTTCTTTGCGCCGAGGAGCGTTCCTCCGGGATAGGTGTTGATGACGACCTTACCGTCGGTGCGTTTCTCCACCTTCTTTTTCCAATCTTCCATCTGCACGCAGGGAAAGGTGGGGGCCGGTGGGAAATTGGCATAGCTAAGTTTGATGGGCTTTGCCAGGGCTTGGCCCGGCAGCCAGGTTACGGCAAAAAATGACGCCAAAACAAAGATTCCCGCCACGATCATTGCCAATTTTCGTCGCATCTTTTGCACCTCCTTGATGACTAAAGACTGTTTAAGGCTTCCGAGTGTGTCTACTCCCTTCACCGCCTTTCCCCGGATGTCGAGGAAAGCATTTCTAAAAAATGCTCGGTTCTGCGTATTCACCAAACACCTCTCTGAATACATGGGCCATTTCCCCTACCGAAGCGTAGGATTTGCAGCATGCCACGAGGTAGGGCATGATGTTCTTCTGTCCTTTTGCGGCCGCTTCCAATGCCTTGAGAGATTCGCCGACGGTCTTGTTGTCCCGCGTCCGCTTCAATTTTTTGAGACGATCGATCTGCAGACTGGCCCATTGGTCGTTGTATTCGTGGAGTTCTACTTCCATGTCCACGCCTTCGGTGTACTTGTTGACCCCGACCTTTGTGACCTTTCCCTCCTGAAGATTTTTTTCGAATTCATAGGCCTGCCTGGCAACCTCCCTTTGCACATACCCCGAAGACACCGCCTCGATCATGCCGCCGATCTTTTCGACCTTTTCCATCTCCTCTAGGATTTTCTCTTCCATCTCCTTGGTCAGGGTCTCTAGAAAATAGGACCCGGCCAGGGGGTCCACCGTGTCCCGAAGCCCGATTTCATCCATCAGGATCTGAAAGGTTCGAAGGGAGAGAAGTGCGGCCCTTTCCGTGGGAATGGTAAAGGCCTCATCAAAGGAACAGAGGGCCGTGGTCTGCGCCCCTGAAAGGGCGGAGGCGAGGGCGTAGTAAGCGCCTCTGACGATATTGTTCTCCGGTTGCTGCTTGGTCATGCCCGATCCGCCGCCGCCGAAGATGCCCCGAAGGAAAAGGGCCTTTTTGTCCTGGACGCCATATTTTTGCCGAAGCAGTTTGGCCCATAATTTTCTGGCGGCCCGGAATTTGGCCACCGTTTCCCAGAGGTTGCCGAAGATGTTGAGGTTAAAGGAGAATCGTCCGACAAAATCCTCGGCCCGGTAGCCCCGGGCAATCACATTGTCGATATAGGCAAAGGCAATCATGAAGGCATAGGAGATCTCCTGGGCCGGTGTGCAGCCCGATTCCCGAATATGGTAACCACAGACCGAGACGGGGTTGCAGCGGGGCAGTTCCTTCATGGCGTACTCGATCGTGTCCCCGATGAGCCGAACAGCGGGTTCCACGGGATATACCCAGGCCCCCCTCCCGACGATCTCCTTGAGTATGTCGTTTTGGGGCGTGGCGGAGATATCTTTTTTGTCGAAGCCGAACTTCTCGGCCATGGACTCGTACATGGCCAGCATGACGGAGGCTACGGCATTGATGGTGAGTCCCGCGCCGATACGATCCAGGCGAATGTCCCTGAAGGCGATCTCAAAGTCCTTGAGGGTATCGACGGCCATCCCGACGCGTCCGACCTCCCCTTCTGCCATGGGGTCGTCGGAGTCATAGCCCATCTGAGTGGGGAGGTCAAAGGCCACATTGAGCCCTGTCTGTCCGTGGGAAATCATCAGTTTAAAGCGATCGTTGGTTTCCTCCGGTGTGCCGAATCCCGTATACTGCCGGGTGGTCCAGTTACGGCTCCGGTAGCCTTGGGGGTGCAGGCTGCGGGTGAAGGGGTAGGCCCCAGGATCACCAAGATCCTGGTCATAGTCAAAACCAATCCTCTCCAGGTCCTTGGGCGTATAATGGGGCTTGACCTTGATCCCAGACTGGTAGATGACCTCTCGGATTGCGTCCTTTTCGTCCTTGATATAGGTGGCTACTCCCATGATTCCCTCTTTTCTTTGCTGTGCCCTCTGTGGGTTCATGTAACCCGACCGCTCAAAGCGGGTCATCGCACCCGCCCGGGTTAGGGTAAAAATGCCAAAAAAAGGGTTAAGGACCCTGAACGGCCCTATCAGACATCGGGGCGAAGGAGACTTTGACGATTCGCCCCATTCGCGGCCTTCTCTTTAATGAATCGAATGATCTCGCTAAAGGGGCTGCCGCCGGGGAATACCCCGGCAATGCCCATCTGTTTCAGGAGGGCAACGTCCTTGTTGGGGATCACACCCCCCACGACCACACGTATTCTTTTCAAGTCCTCATCTTCCATCATGCCCATCAACTTCCTGCAGATAGGAATGTGCGCCCCGGACATGATGGAGAGGCCGATCACATCGACCCCCTCCTGAATGGCCTGTTTCGCGATACTCGGCACGGTCTGGTGTAGACCCGTATAGATGACCTCCATGCCGGCGTCCTTCAGGGCATGGGCAACAACCTTCGCCCCGCGATCATGGCCGTCCAGCCCCGGCTTCGCCAAAAGGATTCTTATTTTTTTTTCCGCCATTTTTCCCTTCCCCTCTCAAAACCCTCCGGAGTCGTTTCCCAGGGCATTTAAAACGGCCCTCTGGCCCCTTAGAATGTGTTCCTTCACCAGGCTTTCCACCCGCGCGAGGTCCCGGTCCCGCATGGCCCGCAACATCATGCTATGATCCTCGTTGCCGGCCCGGGGCATGTTTTCGACCGTCATGAGGATCTTGCGAAACCGGTAGATCTGATCCATAAGGTCACTGATCATTTTGATCAGTTTGGGACTTTGACTCAGGGCGTAGAGCAGGTTGTGGAACTCCGTGTTGATTCTTGCCAGATTTTCGGTCCGCCCGCTATCCAGACACCTCTGAAATTCCCGGATCTTTTTCTCCAAAGGGAGCAGATCCTCTTCCCTGTGCCTTTCAGTCGCCAGCCTGGCCGCATAGCTCTCCAGAACGCTCCGAATACCGAAGGTCTCTTCGATATTCTCCCGACTCAGCCCCAACACCGAAAACCCTCCCCTGGGGAGTTTTTCGATGAGTCCTTCCCGTTCCAGCTTATGGATGGCCTCTCTTACAGGCGTTCTGCTGATATCCATGGTGGCCGCTATGCGGCTTTCCACCAGGCGGTTTCCGGGGGCGATGTCCCCCCTTATTATGGCCTTTTTCAGGTTTTCAAAGACATGCTGTCCCAGCGATTTCCTCGTGGGAAGTGGCGTTATGGATTCCGGGGTTGATTTTTTTATTTCGCTCTTGGTTTTCATCATCCATTCAGGCTCCGGTTTATAATCCGATCCAACGTGCGATATTGGGCAGAAGGATCTCGTGGGTTCCCCCGCCGTAGAGCAGGAATCGGTTGTCACGATAGTATCTTTGCGCCGTGTATTCCATGGAATAGGCGTAGGCGCCAAATATCCGTGTGATATAGTCACCCGCCTTGCAGGCCGTTTCCGTGGCAAAGTATTTAGCCATGGAAGACTCTTTTAGGCAAGGGATTTTGTCGTCAATTATATGGGTCGCCTTGTAGGTCAGGAGCCGTGAGGCCTCGATGTCTACGGCCATTTCAGCGACCTTGGCCTGAATCATTTGGTATTTGCTGATGGGTCGTCCGAACTGAATTCGCTCATGGGCATACTTGATGGAGTCATCCAGGGCGGCCTGTGCCAGGCCGATGGCCAAGGCGGCCGTCATCACCCTGATTTCGGAGAGGATCTCGAGGAGATTGTTCGTGCCCTGGCCTTCTCCTCCGAGCCGGAATTCCGGAGGAATGTGACACTGATTGAAGGAGACCTCCGAAATCCGTGTCGTTCGGGTTCCCAGCAGATTGAAGGGTTTACTGATGGAAATGCCCGGTGTTTCCCGGGGAATAAAGAAGAAGTTGAGACCCTTCAGCTTTTTTGCCGGGTCCGTCTGGCAGAGCACCGTATACATGCTTCCGATGGGTCCGTTTGTCACCCAGGTCTTCATGCCGTTTACAACAAAACCGTCACCAGTTTTGCTGGCGATCGTATTGACGTTTGCCAGGTCGGAACCCACCTCCGGTTCCGTGAGAAGAAAGCAGCCGATCTTTTCCCCCTGCATGGCGGGAAGAAAGTACTTTTTGTGCATTTCCTGTGTGCCGTAGTGAAAGAGAAAGTTGGTCCCCATCAGGCATTGCATGGCGGTAATGGCCCCAAGGCTGAGCAGACCCCGGGCCAGTTCCTCTACGGCAATGCAGTAAAGGGTCGTGTTTCCACCTGAGCCCCCTTTATTCTTGGGGTACCGGACACCCAGCATGCCCATCTCGGCCACCTTTTGAAAGAGCTCCATGGGGAATTCGCCCCGTTCGTCGACCTCTTGGGCCCTCGGGATCACTTCCTTATCCACAAACCTGGCGATGGATTGCCTTAACAGTTCCTCGACATTGGATCTAATCATGGACGATCCTCCCTAGGGGACGATATCTCCTGATGTGTGATCGATTCCGCGCCCCATCAGGCATGCATGAGCTGTTGCACCATTTCGGGAACCACCTCGTGCAAATCCCCGACAATGCCCCAGTCGGCAACCTGAAAAATGGGTGCCCTGGGATCCTTGTTGATGGCGATGATGTACCGCGAATTCGTGATGCCGGCCCTGTGTTGAATGGCCCCTGAGATCCCGCAGGCGATGTAGAGTTCAGGATGAACGGATTGTCCGGTTTGCCCGATTTGGCGTTCCACGGGGATCCAGCCTTCTTCGACGGCCACACGGGTGCCGGCGATTTCTCCCCCGACCGCTTTAGCCAGGTTTTTGAGGACCTTGAACCCTTCGGCATCCCCCACACCCCGGCCTCCGGCCACAATGACCTTGGCATCGGAGAGGTTCACCGCCTTTTTACCTTCCCTGACCACTTCCAAGATCTTGGTGCCGATTTCCTTTTCGGTGAGGGAGGTCTTGTGCTTGATCACCTGCCCCTTGGGGCGGGCCTTGGGCCTGGCCTCCATAACCCCCGGTCGCACCGTGGCCATCTGAGGGCGGGAATAGCGGTTGGCAATGGTGGCCATGACATTTCCGCCAAAGGCGGGTCGGGTCTGTAGCAGAATTTTCTCCTTGGGATCAATGGTGAGTTCCGTGCAGTCCGCCGTGAGCCCGACCGCGACGCGCCGGGACAACCGTGGGGCCAGATCGCGGCCGATATGGGTGGCCCCCATGAGGAGGATGTTGGGCTTGTGCGCCCGGATGAGTTCTTCGATCACCTTGGTGTAGGCGATCGTCCGGTAGTCTTTGAGAGCCTTGTGTTCCACCAGGTAGACCCTCTGTGCCCCATGTTCGATAAGGGGCTGAGAAAGTCTTGATACCCGGAATCCCAGCAGGAGGGCGGACACCTCCTGTTCGAGGTCGGCCGCCAGATCCTGCGCCTTTCCAAGGAGTTCCAGGGAAACAGGGTGCAGCACGGCTTCACGCTGTTCGGCAAAGATCCAGACGCCCTGCCTGTCGCTGAAATCCGGTATGGGCCTCGGTGCCGCGTCACTCTGAAGGGCCTTTTGCCTGCAGACCTCCAGACAGGCCCCGCAGGAGGTGCAACGTTCCAGGATATGGGCCTTGTCTCCCCTCATTTCCACGGCCCCATAGGGACAGGCTTTCAGGCAGCGTTTACAGCCGTTACAAAGGTCGACTTCTATCCAGACGGTCATGGCTTTTTCTCCGTTGTCTTCGGAAAGGAAAACAGCACGGGTTGGGAGGTTAGATGAGCCGGCTCTCTCGCAATTTTTCAACCAGGATCTTTGCGGTTTCCCGGGCATTCCCCTCAAGAATTTCGCCCTGCCTCCGGGTCTTGGGGGCAAAGGTCTTGATCACATGTGTCAGGGAACCCTCAAGGCCCACGTCGCTTGTCTGAACCCCGATGTCTGCGGCATTCCAGGCCTTGATGGGGGCCTTTTCCCGACAGGCGTCAATCAGCCCGGCCACGTGGGGGTAACGGGGTGTGTTCAATTCTCCGATCACGGTCAGCAGGGCGGGAAGGGTGCATTGAATCCTCTCAAAGCCGTTTTCCAGGCGCCTTTTGACCACCATGGTCTTCTTGTTGACTTCCTCGATATCAAAAACATAGGACACATGCCGGATTTGAAGATAGTCTGCCACCTGAGGTCCTATCTGGGCCGTGTCCCCATCGATGGCCTGTCTCCCCGCGATGATCAGGTCATAGGAACCAATGGTCTCGACGGCCTGACCCAGGGTGGAGGAGGTCGCCCAGGTGTCGGCGCCTGCAAAGGCCCTGTCCGAGAGCAAGATGCCTTCATCGGCCCCCATGCCCATGGCCTCTGAGATGGCGTCAATGGCCTGGGCCGGGCCCATGGAAAGGGCCGTGACCTTCCCGCCATACTGCACCTTGAGTTGAGCGGCCGCCTCAAGGGCGTGGAGGTCGTCCGGATTGATGATACTTCTGATTCCCTCACGGATGAGGCTCCCCGTCTTGGGATCCAATTTGACCTCGGTGGTGTCGGGCACCTGTTTGATCAGAACAATAATCTTCATGATCGTGGCTCCATCCTGTTCACCGTTCTGGTGGTCCGGAAGACCTTCCCTGCTAGATGACGTTCCGGTCTTTCAGATCGGCGAGTTCCCGGTCGGAGTACCCGAGCCTCCCGCCGTATATTTCACGGTTGTGCTCCCCGAAACGGGGAGGGAAGGGGAGTTTTTGTTTGATGCTTTCGAGGTATGGTGACATGACGGGCGGGGGCGCAAGGGTGATTTTGGTCCCCGAGCCGGGGTCTTCAGAGAAAAGGAGTTTCCGCTTCACGAGGGGATCGGCGATGACGTCCGGAATGCCTTTGATTTTACTGACGGGGAGGGTGATGGCATTGAGCCGTTCAATGAGCTCCTCGGACGTGTGTCTTACGGTGATCTCGTTGATGGCCTTGTTGAGGTCTTCTACGTCCGCGATACGCCCCCGGTTCTTTTCATATTCCGGCCGATCCAGGGACTTGAACAAATCCAGGGAAGACATGGATTTCCACTGGCGATCGTTTCCGACGGCCAGGTAGATAAAACCGTTACGCGTCCTGTAGACGGAGACGGGACAGAAAAACTCGTGGGTGTTGCCCCTGCGTGAGATCGGTTTCCCCATGAGGGTAGAGATGGTGATGGGAACGGTCAGCCATGATACGGAGGATTCGAACATGGACAGGTCGATACGGGATCCTTCACCGGTGGCCTGGCGTCGGAACAGGGCCTTCATGAGTTCGCCGTAGGCATGCACGCTCGTTCCCATGTCCGGCAGGGGTATGCCCAGGACCTGAGGATCCCCCTCCGCCTCGCCCGTGAGCTCCATGAGCCCCGAGCGGGCCTGAAGGATGGGGTCATAGGCGGCCTCATTGCTGTCCGGGCCGAAACCCGTCAGTCCCAGCCAGATGATGTCCGGTTTAAGGGCCTTCAGGGTGTCGTAATCCATGCCGAGTTTTTGGTAGTTCTTGGGGAGCTGATTGGTCGCAAAGATGTCGACATGCAGTTTTGAAAAGAGTGATCGAAAAATCTCCTGGCCTTCAGGTTCCCCCAGGTTCAGGGTCAGGGCCTTTTTCCCGGCGTTGATGCAGAGAAAATAGGCATTCATCCGTTCCTCTCCCATGATGTTTTCGCCGACCATCCGGTTGGGATCTCCGTAGACCGGGTGCTCCAGCCGGATGATATTCATGCCGTCTTGGGCCAGTCTGAAGGTGAGATAGGGGAGGACGGTCGCCTGTTCGAGAGATAGTACGGTGAGAGATTTGAAAAGATCCATACGGCACCTCCGCTCCTGGAAAAGGGTTTATCGAAGAACACATTCTCCAGCACCTTTGGGGGAAGCAGCCTTTTGAGATCTAGAGGGAACTCACGATGGGACTCAAGACAGGAGGAATGAAACAGTATTCCCTTCCGTATACTGTATACAGTATACGGAGTCAAGAACTTTTTGGCGGTTTTCTCCCCCTTTTTTTTTGGTAGAAATTGACCGCCCGGTTGTGCTCGGTGAGGGTCCTTGAAAAATGATGGGAGCCGTCGTTCTTGGATACAAAATAGAGATACTTTGTCTGGGCGGGACAGAGGACCGCCTTGATGGCGGCAATGCCGGGACTTGCAATGGGTCCCGGAGGAAGTCCCCTGACTAGATAAGTATTATAGGGGGAGAATTTTCGCAGGTCTTTTCGGGTGAGATTACCGTTAAAGCCGGAAAGACCGTAGATCACGGTGGGATCACTTTCCAAACGCATGCCCCTCGCGAGCCGATTCAGAAAAACGCTCGCGATCAAGGGTCGTTCACCGGCCCGGCCTGTTTCCTTCTCCACGATTGATGCAAGGGTGATAACCCCTTGCAGCCCCAAATCGGTCTTGTCCATTTTTTCATGGAAGGGTTCGATCATGTCCAAAAAGCGCTTGACCATCACCTCAATGATGGTCTCTGCCGAGATGCCCCGTGCGAATTTATAGGTATCCGGGTAAAGATAGCCCTCCAGGTCTTGACAGGGGAGCCCGTATTTTTCGGTGATATTCAGGTCAACCGTGAGGGAGAGAAATTTCTCCCGTTCGACAATCCCCCCCAGGGCCAGGAGATCTGCGATTTGTGCCTTGTTGAGACCCTCGGGAATGGTGACGGCGTGGGTCATGACGGTGCCCCTTTTCAATCTCTCGAGTATCTCGACGGGTGTCATGCGGGCACTCATCGCATATTCTCCCGCCTTGATTTTCCGGCTGTATCCCTTGGCCCTG
>CAYNYM010000107.1:0-8750 GCA_964401325.1 uncultured Desulfobacteraceae bacterium
CCTTTCGGCTTGTCCTCGGGCTCTGCCCGACCCTGGCCGTGACAAAGGCCGTGGGCGACGGCTTCGGTATGGGGCTTGCCACCACCTTTGTGCTGGTCTGTTCCAACGTCCTCATTTCTCTCCTCCGCAACGTTATTCCGAAGCAGGTCAGGATCGCCTGTTACATCGTGGTCATCGCGACCTTCGTAACCGTTGTGGAGTTGCTGATGCAGGCCTACGCCTATGAACTGTTCCAGGCATTGGGTATTTTTATTCCTTTGATCGTCGTCAACTGTATCGTCCTCGGTCGGGCCGAGGCCTTTGCCTCAAAGAACGGGGTTGTGGCGTCTATGGCGGACGGTCTGGGGATCGGCGTGGGGTTTACCCTGTCCCTCACGGCCCTGTCCCTTTTCCGGGAAGTCATCGGGAGTGGGTCCCTGACCCTCCCTTTCGGGATCGCGGCCTTTCCCCATGTCTTTGGCTCCTCCTACCAACCCTTTTCCTTTATGGTGGAGGCCCCGGGAGCCTTTGTTTGCCTCGGCCTGATGCTTTGTGTCATGAATATACTCGGCAAGAAATAATAACGGAGATCTTTCCGATTCAAGCCAAGGAGAAACTCAATGGGTGACTACCTCTTACTGATCATTAGTTGCATCTTTGTGAATAACATCCTCTTGATGCAGTATCTCGGGAACTGTCCGTTCCTGGGGGTTTCCAAAAAAATGGAAACGGCACTGGGCATGGGCATGGCCGTTGTCTTCGTGCTGGTCATGGCCGGCGCTATCACATGGATCACGGAAAATGTTCTTCTCAAACCCTTCGGATTCGAATACCTGCGGACCCTCGCATTTATTCTGGTGATTGCCGCGCTGGTCCAGTTTGTGGAGATGTTTCTCAGAAAAAGTATTCCGACCCTTTATGCGGGCCTGGGCATCTTTCTCCCATTGATCACCACGAACTGCGCGGTGATGGGTGTGTGCCTCATCAACATCAAGGAGGAATACACCTTTATCCAGACGCTTATAGCCTCATTCAGCTATGCCGTCGGGTTCGGACTCGCCCTGGTCCTGTTTGCAGGTGTACGTGAGCGGATCCTCCTGGCAAGAGTCCCCAAACCTCTCCAGGACACCTCTATCGGCCTTGTGGGGGCAGGGATGATGTCCCTCGCCTTTTTTGCCTTCAAGGGTATGGTCTGACAGGTCATTGGACCTGCCGGATTCAGGGGGACCGTCCGGGCGCCGCTTTCCCGAATCATCACCAGAAAAAATTGGGCGGGAGGCTCCCGATTCAATAGGGTTTTATGGCATTCTCTTTTATTAGCAGGAGGATTTAAATGATAGGTGGAATTCTGGTCATGGGGGCCGTTGGAGCCGTTGTCGGCATCGGACTGGCCTTGGCGTCCAAGATTTTTTATGTCTATGTAGATCCGAAAGTTGAAGCCGTCGAGGAGGCCCTTCCTGGCGCCAACTGCGGGGGATGCGGATTTCCCGGCTGCAGCGCCAATGCGGTGGCTATTGTGGGGGGTAAGTCAGCCCCGTCCTCATGCGTGGCCGGAGGACCGGAGATAGCCGCCGAGATTGCCGAAATTATGGGTGTGAAACTGGCGGCCCGGGAACCGGACATTGCCCGGCCTGGTTGCACTTACGGTTACCAGGATGCGGACCTCAAATACATTTACGACGGCGTTCACGACTGCCGGGCTGCCGCCATGCTCGACGGCGGTTCAAAGGTTTGCCCCATTGGTTGTCTGGGTCTGGGAACCTGTGCAAGGGCGTGTCCCTTTGATGCGCTTTCCATGGGGGCCGACAATCTGCCCGTGGTCGACCCCGAAAAATGCACGGGATGCGGCACCTGTGAAAGGGTCTGCCCCAAGCATATCATCACCCTGAGTTCCTACACCCGACGCGCCGGTGGCGAGCACACCACGGACGAATGCACGGCGCCCTGTCAGAGGGCTTGTCCCGCCGGGATCGATATTCCCTCCTATATTCGTGAGATTCGAGAGGGGCGCTACCTGGAAGCGGTCCGTGTGATCAAGGAGGCCAATCCCTTTCCCCTGGTTTGTGGCAGGATCTGTGTCCATCCCTGCGAATTTGAGTGCCGCCGTAACTTGGTGGATGAGCCGGTGGCCATCAACAACCTCAAACGATTCGCCGCCGATTACGAGATGAATTCCGGACAACGGATTCAAATTCCCCGGGCCCCTGAGACGGGCCATCGGGTCGCCGTTGTGGGTGGAGGAGCCGAAGGTCTCACGGCCGCCTATTTCCTGAATAGGGTCGGCCACGACGCCGCGGTCTATGAGGCGGTTTCCCGGATGGGAGGACTGCTCCTTGCAGGCCTTCCGGAAAACAGGTTGCCCAGGGACGTCCTGGAATGGGAAATCAACGGGATTCTGGATGCAGGGGTTCAGGCACAGACCAATCAGAAGATGGGTCAGGATTTCACCGTTGCCTCTCTGCTGAAGGAAGGTTTCTCGGCGGTTCTTGTGACCATCGGCGGTTGGGATACCCAGGTGGCTACAAGAGGGCGCGCAGAGGCCCCTTTGCATCCTTTGCCCGGCGTTCAGCTCCTGGTCGATTTTGTCTTGAACCGAAGGGCCGGAGGAAAATCATCACCGGGAAAGAATGTCATGATTCTCGGCGGCGGAAAGGCCTCGCTCGAAGCGGCGAGGAACTGTTTCGAGGAAGGTGCTACAAGCGTCAGTATCGTGTTCAGAAAATCGCCCGATCATGTTCCCCTTTCACAAAAGGATATCGGCAAGGCGGAGGAGGAAGGCGTCCAGTTCTTTTTTGAAAGTGCCCTGACCAGAATGATTGGAGAAGGGGCCGATCTCACCCATGTTGAGGTCGCACATCTTGCCGGGAAGGGAAAAGGTGTGGAAGAAGTGAACCGGGAAATCCTCCCTGTCGACACCTTGTTGACCGGTGCGGGGCGCTTTCCTGAACTTATCTATGTTCCCGTCAAAGAGGAGGAGACGGAGGGCGAACAAGTCGTGCAGGAAAATGCCTGCTGGGAGACCGTGGTGCCCTATGCGAGCCCCTTTGCCGAGGAGGACCTCGGCATTTTTCGGCCCGGTGAGGCGACAGGCGACTATAAGGCCGTGGTGGAGGCCATTGGATCGGGCCGCAGGTCGGCCGGTTCCGTCCACAGATACTTGACGGGAGAGCCCGTGGAAGCGCCCGTAAACATGATTCGCCGGCTGACTCAGGTCATGAGCGTCTCCAGCCTTGAACCTGTCTCAAAGGTTTCTCGTGAGCCCATGCCTGAGCGATCAAAGGAACAGCAAATAGCTGATCCGACAGCGGAAATCGCCCTGGGCTATTCGGAAGAGCAGGCCGTGAAGGAGGCCGGGCGTTGTCTGCAATGCGGTCTTATTTGTTATCGTCGCACTGAGGGGACTGTCCATTAGAGAAGAGGCGTAACATGCGGGGGGCATATTCTTTTCTGCCTTTGAGTTTGCGATCAAACCATTTGAGCACCAGAAAGCTGAAAACCATAGCCCCCATGCCCCCCAGGACGGAGGGCAGCGCGGGGTCCCTTTGCGATGCATTTGCCCATTGCCCGGCCGTAAAGGCACCGGCTATCAGCAGTACAATGGGCAAGAGATAGACAAGGAGAGAGAGTTTTAACAGGGAACGGGTGGGCACACAAATCTCCACCTGATCCCCCTCCCTTACACAAAGATCATTCATCACCTCGATCAGGATATCCCTGTCACTCAACATCTCACATTGATCTCGGGCTGCGCAAGTCGCGCATGATGAGCTTTTTTGAACACGGATGACAGCCTTTTGTCCAATGACTTGATGGACGATCCCCCGTTCCTTTTCCACGATCACTCCTTTCAGAATCCGGGTTGCCCCTTCTTTGTCTTAACATAGAATACCCGGTCCTTAGGGCCGGAATGATGTGCTCTCCCGGGCTTGGATAGCATCCCCTTTTTGTAGAGCCGGTTCCTGTGCTTCGGGCAAAAGATATTATCACGGGTAAGCGTCAAGGCCCAAAGAAAAAGGTGTGGAGCGAGAATCTCGGTTATGATATATTCGCATCTATTTCCATGATCAGGAAGTGCCTTTTGGGGAGAAAACCCTCATGCGAGACGGGCAAAAGAGCCTCTGCCGTTGAAGAGTCAGAATAGACCGAGCGATGAGTGATGACCATGAATGGCAAAAACCACACTTCCTTCTCCGCCCTGAAGGACATGAGAGACCGAATTTACCTGCTCAGTCTGGGAAATGAATTCCTTTGCGAGAAGCCCTACCTCATAAAAATCGGGACCGCCATTGATTCCCGGATCGATCCGATCCACGAAGAAATCGTCTCACTCAAGAAAAAATTTCCCGGCCGGTTCGCATGCGAAGTACATACGGACGATATCCTCGAAACCTTACGAGATGCTTCCAGGCGCCTGAAAGAACCGGACGAAGAAATCCAATCCAAGTGCACGTCCGGGGAACTGGCTCAGGAACTGGAAGAGACGGTAAAATCCCTGACCCAGGCAATTAGAACCATCCAGACCCAGGTGGAAGGAAAGCCTCCGTCCTATTCGAGAACGGATTCCGCCTTAAGTGTGTTTCGCCGTCTGCGATGGATCGGATTGCTCATGTCCTTTGTTGCGAAGGCGGCCGTCTTTTTATTGGTCGCAATGATTGTCTTGTTTTTCTACCTGTTCTTCACCATGGAAGGGGAGGGGACATTTCTGACGATGATCGCTCGGGATGGGGAAATCATCCGATCACAACAAGGAAAATTATCGGAACTGGACCTTAAAAGGCAGGCCCTCTCGGACAAAATACAAAGGATGAGGCGGCATGATATGGACCGGCAGGAAAAGATCGCCGTCCTGGATCTGACCGTCAAGGCCCGGGATCTGGAGAAGAAGATGGAAAGTCTTCGGGGAGATATCTCTACCCGTGAGGTCCGCATGCGGACCCATCGCGAGAAAGTTGAAGAACTGAGGAACAAACCCTTTTTAAAAAAGCTGTTCCGGCGGTAGAAACACCAAGGCCTCCGGCACATGCCTTTGCCTAAGGGGCCCCGTGACCCGATGGGTAGCCCCGTCAGATCATATAGCGCCTGAATTCTTCCTTGCCTCGGCCCCTTGTCTGAACCAGCTTTTCTTCTCCTCTGCCTGTCACATGCACTTCCGTCTCCTGATCGGTCCCGGCGTCACTGTAAGCCACGGTCATCGAGGCGACCAATTCCTCTATTTCCAGGGAAATGTCGCCGGTAACCAGAACGGTCGGTCCCGGGACCGTCGTGGTTTGAAAAATGAAATCCTCGGGCTTGGACAGGGCCTGAATGGTCTGATTCTCCTTCTTGTTTCGTCCGACGGTCAGCTTTGTCAGCGGGCTTATCCGGAAGTGACGTCCTATCTTGAGGAGTTCTATTTCACGGGTCTCGGCATCGGGATGATGGTCGAAAAGGTCGCGAAGACGACGGGAGAAGACGATATCCGTCAAGAGGCATCCGCCTCCAGGGGCCGGATATTCCTTTATGCCCAATTGTTGGGCAAGGGCCATTTGTGGCTTTCGGGATCGCCCGGACCAGCTCAGAAGACGTTCCCGGTCCACCCATCCCTTTTCTTCGGGAATGGTGACGGGAAGACACTTTGCGGAAAGAGGTCGAAGAAGAAGTCCGTCAAATCCGCTCCCCCTGGCGACCACGGTCAGAGACCCCCGGTTTTGGGACATGGGTCTTTGACCCAATACCTCTCCCGTAATGATAAATTGTGCATTCTCCTTTTCAAGAAGTTCGCCCGCGCACCGGATCATCAGGGCATGGCAATCGATGCAGGGATTCATGTTTCCCCCATGTCCGTGCGGCGGCGCCTTGACCACCTCGAGATGGCGCCGGGTGATATCGATCACCTTCAGGGGCAGATCGATGGTTGAGGCCGACTCCCTTGCCTTGCCCGAGGAAAAAAAGGGCGTTTCAAAAAAAAGGGCCAGGACCTCAATGCCCTGAGCCCGTATAATCTCCACGGCCAGCATGCTGTCCAGGCCGCCTGAAAAGACGGATAAGGCTTTCATCTACAATCCCGCTTTAGCCATTTCCTTGATCAGGGCCTTTTGTTTTTTGTCGATCTTCTTTGGAACGGCGATGGATACCTGCATATAGGCATCCCCCCGGCCGCCACCGTTCATGTGGGGCATGCCGTAGCCTTTCATCCTGAACCTGGCCTTGCTTTGGGTGCCCGCAGGGACTTTGAGCCTCAAGGCCTTTCCATCGATGGTCGGGACTTCGATCTCCGTTCCCAAGACGGCTTCCGAGTACCGGATATCCCTTGTGATGATAAGATCATCTTCCTCTCTCTTGAACTCAGGGTGGTCAAGGACCTTGATTTGTATGAAAATATCCCCGTTTGGACCACCGTTCAATCCGGGTCGCCCTTTTTCCTTGAGCCTCAGTTTTTTTCCCGAAGAAATTCCTGCGGGAATTTTCACGGAAAGTTTTTCATGCGGGGCTCCGGGTTGATAGGAAATAGACTTATGGGTAGTCGTGGATGCTTCTTCGAGGGTTATTGTCAATTCATAGAGAAGATCCTGGCCCTTTGCGGGTTGCGGTCTACTCTCAAATCCTCCAAATCCGGAGCCGAAAGAGGGTCCTCCCCGGAATTGGGATTGTCCTCCGGCGCCGCCGAAGATGTGGCTGAATATGTTTTGACCACGGCCTCCGCCACCAAATCCGAATTCCCTGAAGAGGCTCCCGAAGTCAACATCATGAAAAATGTCTTCCTGAGAATAGCGCCTTTGAAAGCCGTCGGCACCGAACATGTCGTATTGCTTTTTCTTTTCAGCATCGCTCAGGACCGCATAGGCCTCACTGATCTCCTTGAATCTCGCCTCTGCATCCTTGTCATTTTTGTTCCTGTCAGGATGATACTTTAAGGCAAGTTTTCGGTAGGCCTTTTTTATGTCTTCCTGGGCGGCCGATCTCGCAACTCCCAGGATCTTGTAATAGTCCTTTCCAGCCATAGATCAACCGAGTTCCTTTTCGTGCTTGTTTAGAACAATTCAGATTAAAAATTAACCACCCGAACCGGGAAGTCAAGGCCTGAAGTGGCCAACAGGGTATGTGGAATGGGCAAGTCGGCATCATTTTCGGCATAGCCCTTGACGCATGCCCCTTATCCTCGTATCATCTGAGGCTTACACCTTTAAACTCATGTCGAGGGTCACATGGGTTTCAACCTTGCCGAATTCAACCACCGTAATCACCAAAAGATTCTACATCTGTGGGCTGCCAGACTCCACAGGGAAGTGGGGGAGCAGTATGCCCGGAGATCTCTGAGTGAGCTCTTGGGCACGGTTTCCGAGGCCCTCGAGGCCAATCATCAGGTTTTGATCCATGAAGATTATCGATATATCGATCAATTCATCGGCAAGATCACCCGGATGCGTCTCGAGGCCGGGTTTCTGCTCTCCGATGTTCAGAAGGCCTTTGAACTTTACCGGATCATTGTCATCCCCCTGCTGGCCGAGGAAACGACCACCGGGGAATTTTGTGAGAACGTCAACAAAATCGATCAGTGCCTGGCCTATACGATTCACCGTTTCAGCGACCATTTTCAGGACATGCATGAGAAAAAAATCCTCGAACACAACCGTCGCCTGGAGGATGAGGTCAGGGCCCGGACAGCCCAGTTGAGGGAATCGGAGCTGAAATATAAGACCCTGGTGGAGGAAATCAACGACGGGTATTTCGTGATTCAGGATGAGGTCATCGTATTTGCCAACCAGGCCTACTGCCGGATGCACGGGTACTCATCAAAGGAAATTCTCAACAGAAAGTACTATGAATTTATTGATCCGAAAAGCCGCAGCAAGGTCATCGAGATCTATCAACAAAGCCTCCTTGAGCAATCTGCTCCCGGTACCTTCGAATATCTCAGGCTGAACAGAGACGGCCGGAGTATCCCAACGGAAATCACGGCCAAGGTCACCCGTTATGAAAACAAGGTTTCCAACATCGGGATTTGCAGGGATATCAGTAAACGCGTCGAAATGGAACAACGGGTAAGGGAGGCTGAAAAATTGGCCTATATCGGTCAGATCACCACCTCCCTTTCCCACGAGATACGCAATCCCCTTTCCGCCGTAAAATTGAATCTTCAGATTATCAAGAGAAATGCACAACTTCAGGGCAACGACCAACGGCGTATCGACATTTCAACAAGAGAGGTCATTCGCCTGGAACACATCCTCACGGAACTCTTGGACTTCGCAAAGCCTCTTCAGATTGAAATCGATCGGTGTCGCGTCAATATGATTATCAGTTCCTGCCTGGAACTCCTCGAGATGAAGATGATGGAAAAGGGGCTCATCAAAACGACTTCCTATGCCCCGGGCATCCCGGAAATTCAGGGGGACAGTGAAAAGCTGGGGCAGGCTGTCATCAATCTCCTCCTCAATGCCATAGAGGCTTCCCCCGGCGGTGGGCAGATTCTTGTCAAGAGTCAATACCGTCCCAATGGGTGGACCCGGCCCCGGGTCGAGATTTTTATCGAGGATGAGGGGGTCGGTGTGCCGGAAGAGGTCATGGGGGATATCTTTAAACCCTTTTTTACAACCAAGAGCAAAGGGACCGGCCTGGGCTTGAGCAACGTCAAGCGAATCCTCGAGGCCCACGGTGGAGGGGTCGATGTTGAAAACCGGCGCCCGTGCGGTGCCTCGTTTCACGTTTTTCTGCCCATTGGAGGAGCGCATGGCACATATCCTTATCGTCGATGATGAGTGTTCCATTCTCGAGTCACTTGAAATGTTTCT
>CAYNYM010000108.1:0-8742 GCA_964401325.1 uncultured Desulfobacteraceae bacterium
CCTCCAGCAACTGCTCGGCGAAGGTGGTCCCGTTCTGGTTGGCCGCCATGAACACATAAATCGTCTTGAGCTGGTACTCTTCGGCCATTTTCTTGGCCGTGGCCGAATCCGGCGCCGCCCCGACGATGGCTGCAAAACCCGGTGCCGTACCGTCCACGAATTCCACGCCGCGCTTTCTCATAATGGCGTCATCGGCGGCGCCCAGCCAGATCTTGCCGTTATCGACATCGGGATCTTCTACAGAGGGCTGGTAAAAATCAGGGTCTTCCACGTATCGAATGGCCTCGGCTATCTCTTCGGCGAAGAGCGCAGCCATCCCGGCATCCAGCAGGGGCCCGAGGTAGGGAAGGTGACAGTCCTTCTTGACATGGGGCGGCAAGAGGCTCCGGGCGAAATCCATGGGCTTCTTGGCCGAGTCCAGGTCCGTGACCTTGATGCCAGTCAGGGAATAAATAATGGGTAGAAAATAGGCGGTATTCGGAAACTCCAGTTTCTGACCACCGCCATAGGCCTCCAGGGCCCTTTTGTACTTCCCTTCGGCCTTGGATACTATATTATACGCGCCCTGAATAGCTGCAAATGCGACTAACTTTGACATAATATTCTTCCTCCCTTCTTAAGAGGCTTTATTTAAAACAATCTTAAGCGGCTTCCATATCCCGTCGATCGGCCATATCCATCAGCACACGCTCGCGGGCCTTGTCAATGCCCAGGGCCTTTCTCTTCTTGTCGATATGGGCAATCATTTTGTGGGCATGCTTGATGGGATCGACTTCCAGATCCCACATACCGCCATAAAGGCCTTCCAGTTCATTGTAGAGATGGTTTTCAAAGACGGGCGCTCCGCTCACAGGCATCGTCACCCCAAATACGGTGTAGACGCCGGCGGTTACGAAGTAGTGTCCGATACTGATGGCCTTTTCGCTCATCCATTCGGGCGCGGAACCGGCCACGGGAAGATCGCTGATATCGTTTCCAAGGCCTCCGGCCTTGACCACTTCGGTTGCCGCCATCAGGATTCGACTGTTGTCCACGCAGGATCCCATGTGGAGGACCGGCGGAATTCCTACGGTCTCGCAGACCTCGGCAAGGCCGGGACCACAGAAAACCTTGGCCGATTCAGGGGTCAGGAGACCCGCTTTGGCGCAAGCAATCGCGTTGCATCCGGTGGTGAGTACGATCACATCATGCTTCAGGAGTTCTTTAACGACCGTGATATGCCCCTCATCCAGAGAGGTTCGGGCGTTGTTTCACCCAACCACGCCGGCTATACCCCGTATGCGACCGTTGATAATGTTGTCGTTCAACGGGGTATAGGATCCCCTGAACGTCCCTCCGAGATGGTAGTTGATGGATTCGTAGCTGAAACCCGCGATCAGATCGGTCTTCTGATCGGGGATCATGACCTCCTTTTCCCTGTTCGGAAAATTTTCGACGGCCGTCCTGACGATCTTCTTGGCATCTTCAAAGGCGGTATGCTCATCGAATTCGATATGGATCGTCTCCCCTGAGGCAATTTTCGCCCTGGGGTTAGTGGTAATGATCTTGGTATGGAAACACTGGGCAACGTTTGCGATATTCTCCATGATGCACTGGACGTCCACCACCATGGCATCTACCGCGCCCGTGATGATGGCCAGTTCCTGCTGCAAAAAATTCCCGGCCAGAGGCACGCCGTGACGCATCAGAAGTTCGTTGGCCGTGCAGCAGATGCCGCTCAACTGAATCCCCTTGGCCCCCTTCTTTTTGGCCAGTTCCACCATTTCAGGCAATTCCGCCGCCTGTACGATCATCTCGCTCAGGAGGGGTTCGTGCCCGTGGATGACCAAGTTCACGTGGTCCTCTTTGAGAACCCCGAGATTGGCAATGCTCTTGACAGGATACGGGCACCCGAAAAGGACGTCCTGAAGATCCGTGGCGATCATGGAACCGCCCCAACCATCGCCAATGGCGGCGCGGCTGCACTGTGCCGTGATGTTCTCGTAGTCCTGATCCACACCGATATGGGTCCGATGCATGATCTCGACAATTTCCCGGTCGATGCCTCGGGGCACCACCCCCAGCTTTTTCCAAAGCTGATATCTTGCCTCGGGGGCCCGTCTGGCCGTACAGACCTCACCGTCTTGCTGACCCCACTGGCCGAGGGCCTTCTCGCCCACTTCCACTGCAATTTCATCGATATCCCGGTCAAGAACCTGTCCGTCTTCACCCTCGACCGTAATATCCACGCCAAAATCAGGAGCGATCTCGAGGAGCTTTTTCGTATCCTTGATACGGTAGTCCTTCGTCTCCTTTCTGGCTGCGGCCAGAAAAGTCTCCGCGACCCCACGGCCGTGGTCGGAATGCGCGGCCGCACCCCCTGCCACCATTCTGGCAAAATTTCGAGCCGCAATGGTTTGTGGGGTGGCTCCGCAGAGTCCCTTGCGGGTATCCTTTCCCTCGATACCGCTTTTCGGCAAGGGGAGTCTACAGGGACCCTGTGAACAGTTCTTACAACAGGTCCCCTGCACGCCAATATTACAGGGCTTCATAGTTTGCGCGCGGTCAAAAATCGTTTCTATTTCCATCTCGCGCGAACGTTCGATCATTAAAGCGCTCGCCGGGTCTATCGTTAACTCCTGCGGCTTCGGTACCGCCTTGGCCTTCGATGCAACCGCCTTTTTTTTGACTTCTTCTGTCGACATTCCGAGGTTCCTCCTCTTTTTTATTGTGTGCCAAATTCGATTACATACGCTTATGTATACGATTGAGACTCATAATGAGCTTATCGACGAGATCAGCTTGCTCTGCTGCCGGCGTTTTTGCCGTCTTCTCGGCTTTTCTTGCCATTCTCTCCGCGTCAAGCTTTTCCCTCTCCTGGGCCCTTTTCAGCCTCAGGGCCTGCAATTCTTCCTTCTCTCTGGATTTGGCCTCGGCCTTCTTCAGGGCTTCGGCCTCGGCCTTGGCCTCTGTTTCCGCCTTGGCTTTGGCCTGTTGCGCGGCCTTCTCTTCGGTCTCCGCCTTGGCTTTGGCCTCGGCTTCGATTTTGGCCTTGGCCTCGGTCTCGGCTTTCGCCCTTTCCTCTGCTTCTGCCTTTTTCTTCTCGGCCTCTTCCTCGGCCTTGGGTTGTGCCTCGGCGGGCTCGGCCTTCGGCTTCAACTCCACCACCTTTTCTTCCGCCTTAGGTGCCGCTTTCGGCTTTTCCTTCTTGGGTTTGGCCGCCGCCGGTTTGGCCTTCGGAGGTGTGGCCTCATCGGCAATCGTCAGGTCCGGTTCTGGAGACAGGGCCAGCAGATCCGCTTCCCGAAGGTCCAGCCTCTTTGAAATCTCCTGGACATCTCCTGCCATGCCCCCGTTGATCATAAGTTCGACAAAAGACCTGATAAGTTTGACGCTCTCGGGGTGTCTCAAGATAACCACATCGGCACCCGAAAGCAGATAGCTCACCGCGGCCGTTGTCTCCATCAAAACGGCTCGCCTCTCGGGATCGCCCAGAGTCGGGGCATCCTCCAGGCTCAAACCGGCCTCCTTGCATTTCCATACCTCGTTGCCGATATTGGAGATCATGGGGATCTGCAGTTTATCGTCCTCCTGGGTAAGGGCGGCCATTCGAATCCTTTCCATCACGGAATAGGAATATTCCAGCCCATATCCTAACCCTCCGGTCGTGGGATCAATGATAATTTTTTCGGACCGGACGCCCAGATTACCCAAGAGGATATTGAGCTGTTTGGCTAAATTGACGTCTATGGGTGAGGAGGCCACAATCGTATGCCCGTAGCCCAGGGCACTGGCACCCACCCCTTTATGGTTGCCTTCTTCGATGGGAGAGAGGGCCAGATTCATTCCCTGACATTTTTCAGAAATGACCTTTAGTACTTCTTCATCTTTCTGATTGTTTGCGGTGCCCCACAGGACCACGGGGACCTCCACCGCGTCCGCAACCTTTTTAGCCACCTCGGCCGCTTCTTCAGAGCCCCTGTCCGCGCCGTTGGGATCGATACTCTTCATCTGGAGTACGATAATATCCGCTCCGTACTCATCGACGCATTTCTTTGCCCAACGCTCCGGCGAAGAGATGACATCCTTGAAGGGCTCGACCGCTGCGGCAGGCCATTCCTCTGAAGGATCATAGTCCCACACCTCCATGGCAATCTTCGGAGAATTGGGCATTTGACCCTCAAAGAGATGAAAGGGATATGAGTCCTGCCCTCCCAACGTCACAGCACCACTTCCTGTTCCGATGGTCGTTTCCCCTATCCTTCCTGAATAGGGCTGTTTTGGAATCTCAAAGGCCAATTTTTTTACCTCCTTCGTTAGATGACAATAGCGTTCCCCTTAACCATAACCAAGTTGAAATATACACGGACCGGTGCATCCACGCCCACACCAGCCTTCCCAAACGGGTACTTGTGCGTAAATCACTGATTATATTGTGATAGATCTCTGTTACAGGCTAGGGTCAAAAGATCTTCGGTTCTACTTTTCTACTGATATAATATGAATAAACGTTGGGAAAAACCAGATATAGATATAAGTTAACAGAATGAGATTCGGTTCCAAATCGTAGTGAAATGAGCGGGTATATGAGAGTCTTTTTTGACGACACCTGATCGCAAGATATGCCTGCAGCGTCATGGAAGACTTCAGACCTTGCTGAAGGGATCAAAAAAAGTAACCTCGTCTTCGAGGACTACAAACAATAAATTACATCGATACACCTTGTCAAGATATTTTAATAATAATAAGAGAACTTTACATTTTATTACTACCCAATATATGGGATAAAAAAAAAGCGTAACACAATATCTGGAGACGATATCACCTATTGAAAACCTCCCCAAAAATTCTATACGCCGCTTTGAGCGCTCGACTTTCCTCGCCGAGCTGGATTGTGGGTTTCCCGGTGAGATCAAACTCAACCACCTCATCGTCTTCCGGGACGAAGCCGGTCAATTCCAGGTTGTATTGATCGACCATCTTTGCTATCCCCTCCTGCTGCCCCTCCCGGACCTGATTGACGATGAGATATTTCCGGGCGATATTGAGATGCAGCTCGTCGGTCAAACCAAAAATCCTTGCCGCCGCCTGGACGCCCCGTCTGCTGGGATCCGAGACCACAAGGAGGACGTCGATATTATTGGTGGTGAGTCTACTGATGTGCTCCATCCCTGCCTCGTTGTCCATAACGACATAATTATAGTTGTTGATCAGCCTGTCGAGATAGTTGGTAAGGAGGGTATTCGCCGCGCAGTAGCACCCCGCCCCTTCCGGACGTCCCATGACGATCAAATCAAAACCTTCGGCCTCCACCACGGCCTGTTCCAGTTTCATCTCCATAAAGACATCTTTGGTCATCCCGGTGGCCACACCCTTTTTCATCTCTTCTCTGGCATCGCCGAGGGTTTCCTCCACCTCCAAGCCCAGGACTTCGTTGAAATTTGCGTTGGAATCCGCATCCACCGCCAAAACGGGCGTCTTACCATTTTGTAAAAGGTATTTGACAAGCAGGCCGGCTATGGTAGTTTTACCTGTTCCGCCTTTACCTGCAAGACCAATTGAATAGGGCATCTTGTCTCCTCCTAAACAGGAATTTTTGGTTGATCTTTCGTTTGAATTTTTCTAGAATTCAAGCAACTTAAAACCTATCGGTACATATTAAAACAAAGATGTTAAACAAAATTGACATATGGAATCGAATTTGCGAAGGCCTGCAGTCCAAGCTGACCGACGACGAGTTCAGGACCTGGTTTTCTCAGGCCACACTGAAGGAGCTTGATTTCGATCTCGCGCTCATCGTCACCCCGAACAAATTCGTTGCCGATTGGCTGGAAGACAAATATCTTCCAGAAATAAAGAAGGCCTTCAAAACCCATTTGAATCAATCACCCCATATTCGGTTCACTTACGACACAAAGGGCAAAGTGCCTCGCCTCCCCCGGACCCGTCCGGTTCAAAAAAATTCGCATTCATCTTACAGCCTCAATATCAATCCATCAATGACCTTTGAGCGTTTTGTTACCGGGGAATGCAAACGGTTTGCTTATTCTTCGGCCATTGAAGTGGCTCGACAGCCGGCAGACATCTATAATCCGCTTTATATTTTCAGCGCATCGGGCCTCGGTAAGACCCATCTTCTCCACGCCGTCGGAAATTCTATTATGAATAAAAATCCGACATGCCGTATCCGATATCTGTCCGCAGATTCCTTTACCTCTGATTTTACCTATTCCATAAAGAATGAAAAACTCCACGAATTCAGGGCAAAATACTCTGATCTGGAAATCTTCCTATTCGACGACATTCATCTTCTTGCCAACCGGAAAAGGACTCAGGATGAATTTCTCTTCATTTTCAACATGCTCCATGACAAAAATAGGCAACTGGTCATATCCGGAGATAAACCTCCCCATAAGCTGAGAAATATAAAGTCTCAACTGGCATCGAGATTGGGCTGGGGCCTGCTCACCGAGATAAAACCTCCGGACACCGTGACAAAAGTAAACATCATCAAATCACGGGCCGGGGAAGATCATATCCTGATACCCGACGACGTACTCTTTTTTTTCGCAAACTCGGTAATGGACGTCAAAGGACTCATCAATAACATGGTCAGGTTTGAAACCTATGCCTCACTGAACGACGGCATGATCAACATATCGGCGGCCAAATCTCTCATTAGAGACGTGCCTAATGCGAAGATCGGCATCGAGTACATCAAAACAACCGTGGCCGGATTTTTTGGCCTGTCCGTAAGGGATTTGATTTCCGACAAGAAGAAACGAACCTACTCCTACCCTCGACAATTGGCCATGTATCTGGCAAGAAAGTATACCCATTTATCATACCAGCAGATCGGTGACGCTTTCGGCCACAAGAACCACTCGACGGTTATTTATGCCATCCAGCGGGTAACCAAAAACAAGGATAGGGAAAAAGAGATCCGAAACCAACTTAATCAGATCGAAAACCTTCTCTCCTGAGCACCGGGGAAGGAAATTTAATGTCCCCGTGATGGTAATCCTTTCAAAATATTCCACGGAATATCGACAAAAAAGGATTAATGAGTTGTCAAATTCTGACAATTTGAGCATTGAAATGGATAAAATCGTTCCATCTGTGCATGCTGCGACGGGAAACCGTATGAAAATTTTGATAACTTTACAAATTATTGCATCCCTTTTTCAATAAGTTATCGAACTATTAGACAAAAGAACAGGTCTATATGATTATTACTAGGAGGATATAATGGAAATAAAAATAGATAGGGATCAATTGTACCGATCTATCTCCAGGGTCCAAAGCATCATCGAAAAAAGAAGCAACATGCCTATCCTTTCTATGGTTCTAATATCCACAGCCGATGGAGCCATCAATATCTCTGCAACAGACCTTGAAATCAGCTATCAACAACAAATTCCCGCCGAAATCATTGCACCTGGAAATGTGACAATTTCAGGAAGAAAGCTCTTTGAGATTTTGAAAGAAAGTAAAAATCCAAATATCTATATCAAAGAAAATGAAAACAACTGGATTTTTATAACCGACGACGCGGCCAAATATAATCTTGCGTGTTTGCCGGCCGATGAATATCCCATTTTTGTAGAACCCGAGGATGTCCCGACTATCGAGATAGAGGGAGATATTCTTCAAGAGATGATTGCCAAGACCATCTATTCGGTCACCATGGATGAGGCGGGATTCAAACTATCCGGGATCTATGTGGAAAAGGTGGCCATTGAAGGAAAAACCTTTCTGAGAATGGTATCGACCGACGGACATCGTCTATCTCTGGTCGACAAGGAAATTGCAGGATTAGAGGACCTTATGGTAGAAGGGGGTATCATGATTCCCAAAAAGGGGATGGCTGAGTTGAGCAAGATGGCTGCCGAGGGAGGGACCGTACACCTGGGATTCAAGAAGAACAATTGTATGGCCAAACGGAAAGATGCCGTCATTGTTATACGCCTTCTTGAGAGTAAATTTCCAGACTACAGTGCCGTCATTCCCAAGTCAGCTAATTATTTTCTGAAAATAGATAGGGATACCCTCCTGGATGGTATGAGAAAGATGATTATCTTGAGCAGTGAAAGTTATAAAGGGGTAAAGATTACCCTTGAAAATAACAATATGGAATTGGTATCCATCAATCCGGACCTAGGAGACGCCCAGGAAAATCTGAAAGTGGAATTTCAAAGGGAACCTCTTGAAGCGGGTTTTAATGCCAGGTATTTCATAGAAGCTCTTCAGGCCATGGAGAGTGATGTTGTAGACTTGGGTTTTATTGACAATTCCAGTCCTTGTCTGCTCAAAGGGAGTGAGGATAAGGGCTTTCTGGGGCTAATTATGCCAATGAGGCTGTAAGATGGTAGAAAAAGATTCAGCGGGTTATGGTGCTTCGAGCATTAAAATTCTAGAGGGTCTGGACGCCGTGCGAAAACGCCCGGCCATGTACATTGGAAATACGGGATTCGAAGGGCTGCACCATTTGGTCTACGAAACTGTGGACAACAGCATCGACGAGGCCCTCGCAGGGTATTGTGACAAAATCGATATCGAAATTTTAGGTGACGGCAGTGTCCTTGTCCTTGATAACGGCCGTGGCATTCCGGTGGATATGCACGAAACGGAAAACGTCCCGGCGTTGGAAGTCGTGATGACGAAGCTTCACGCCGGGGGCAAGTTCGATAACAAGAGTTACAAGGTCTCGGGGGGACTCCATGGGGTCGGGGTATCCGTGGTCAACGCCCTATCCGAGTTCTT
>CAYNYM010000109.1:0-8694 GCA_964401325.1 uncultured Desulfobacteraceae bacterium
GAAGGAAGATGACGGGGAGCTGATGATTTTCTGGACGAACGGGGCCATGGCCGGGCGTTGGCCTCGAGGGTGCCGTGAAGTTGGGACGGCAACGCACCCGTGACCCGGTTGAGTACGGCCGACTTGTTCGAGGGCTGGACAAAGCGCGTCAATTCATTGGAATTGATGGAAAATCCCTGCCAGTTGATGACGGCCCGATTGCTTGACTGGTTTACGGTCAGGGTACCGGGTTGATGCTGAATGGTCGCCTGGCCGGCCACCACCCGGCCGCCCGTAGGGTTGGCAAAAATCGGAGTGGAACAGAAGAAAATGATGAAAAACAGTATAAACGAAAAAACCACACCCAAAAAATCGGAAAACCGTGACCCATAGTCCATGAGGCGTATACCATCCTCCCAAGAGCGGCATAAACAGTACCTGTGGTAAGTGCCTCAATATTCAAAATTTGAAAAATCTCGCGACAATACGATATCAAGGAGACAGTCGACTTATCATTTTCACTTGACCCATCGGGTATTGCGAAGTCGTATTTGTTCATAACCCGTCTAACACCAGGATAGAGGGAAGTCAAGGGAAGACGGTACCTGTGAGGAAAAGACGCCGGGCACTCATGTTTACAACGTTTATTGTCCAGGATGTAGATTATTTGTGTTTGGCTGTGTTTGAGAAGATGGTTTTGGTTTCATACCTGTCAATGTGTAGCATGATGTGTAGTGAAAATGACGGGCATATCACATACTGCTATTTGCGCAGATAGATCATCGAGGCGTTCGGCCGACCGACATAACAAGTGCGGGTGAAGCCGTATTTCCTGATCAGGGCCAGGGCCTGGCGGGCCTCCCGTTCGTTGTGCCCGAAATCGAACATCCAGTGATTGCCCTCAATGATCTTCCAGCGATTGTTGACCTTTCTGACCGCAATTCGATGGGGATCGAAGGCGATGCTGTCTTCTCCGCTGAACGCGCCGGCAGGGGCCCTGCCCTCGGAAAGGAAGTAAGTAAACGACGGGTCGGGGCGCCCGACAAAGCACATGCTCGTCATCCCGTAATGCCGTATGATGCGGTGGGCCTGGCGGGCCTCGTTCCGGTTGGAGCCGAAATCCATGATCCAATGGGATCCTTCCACGACCTTCCAGCTTCCGTTTATCCGGCGAACCTCGGTATTCCGCCAGTTGAACCTGACACAGTCCTCTCTGACCTGAAGAGTCGCCATCGGTCTGACCCGGCCGGGACGCAGGGTGTTATCGCGTTTGAAGGAAGCAAAACTCGCGTAGTTGGTACGCCCCGAATTGTCAGTAAAACGGGTCATGCTGCGGACCTGGATCCGGTTTCCCTTGTTGCGCGTGATAACCAGGTAGGTTTCCTTGAAGCCCTGCCTGAAAACGGCTGTTATGACTGAGGCCGACTGCCCGAGATCGGCCGAGACACCGGTTCCATAGGCCGTGGCCCGCACCCCGCCCCAGTCACAGTCCGTGGGCTCGCAGG
This sequence comes from uncultured Desulfobacteraceae bacterium, assembly GCA_964401325.1. GTDB lineage: Bacteria > Desulfobacterota > DSM-4660 > Desulfatiglandales > HGW-15 > CAYNYM01. The sequence continues at coordinate 1,485 of CAYNYM010000109.1, forward strand.
CGCCCCAGATCTTTAGACTCACCTTGTCGCCGTTCACATTGATTTTCAGGGCGGTGATCCCTCGTGTGTTCTTGTCGACATTCGCCCAGATTGCTTGAACGGGTCATGAAGGGCGAGCGTATCACCATCACCAAGCACGGGGTTCCCGTTGCGGTACTGCAACCCCCTGATCCTGCAAGGACCGCCGACACCCGGACCGTGATCGCTGAACTTCGAAGATTCCGGGAAAGCCACAGTCTTGATGGACTGTCGCTTAAAGACATGATCGAAGAAGGAAGACGGTAAATGGCGGACCTGTTTGTGGTAGACAATTCCGTTGTGATGGCATGGTGCTTCAAGGATGAATCGAACCCCTATGCGGATTTTGTACTGGACAGGCTCACTGAAACCATGGCTGTCGTGCCCTTTATTTGGCCCCTCGAGGTCGTAAATGTCTTGTTGGTCGCGGAACGCAGAAAACGCATCAACCAGGCGGACAGCATACGGTTTACCGAATTGCTCTCACAACTCCCGATAAGTGTTGAATATGAAAGTCCGGACCGGGTCATGAAAAATCTGCTGGGGTTGGCGAGAACAACCAATCTTTCGAGCTACGATGCCTCTTATCTTGATCTGGCCATGAGAAAAGGGGTGCCCCTGGCAACATCGTTCAAAAAACTGAGAAAGGCGGCAGACTCTGTGAAGGTACCGATTTTAGGAACCTGAAATTGTTTTTGGAAACAGCCGCTCTTTACGCTGGGCCCTGCTGAGGCGATAAAACAATGGAGCGTCTCCCCGATGAAGCCTTGGCGAAGGCCAGTCTATGGCTAGCCATCAAATTCTTTCTCCAACCATTCACAATTAACCATTGCCCTCCCCCTCCCTTTTTGTCATTCATCAGTAAAAATTCAAAATTAACCATTCAACATTGCCCTCCTCTCCTCTGTGCTAACCCAATAAGTTCCTTGACTTATTACTCCCTTCTGCTATCCTTCAAACAATTCATTTACAAACTGCCTTCATGCGAGGGCACTGCCTGTATTTCTGAGCCTGAATTCTTTCTTTGTAACGCTACGCATCTGGACCATGAACCGTTGACACTGAACCCCGGAACGGGTCGTTTGATCTTCAAACGGCCAAGGCAGGAGAGCTTATGTAAAAACGAAACCCCACTTCTCGATTCATGGAAAACTGGGGTTTTTTTTTGGAAAAAGGGAAGTTATTCAACTTTCACAAATTCCCATTAGAAATCGGTCAGTCAGTATAATTTAAACTTCATAATTTTTTTTAAAGTATTATCCATAACGATTTAAGATTCACCTCGCCAATGATTTTCCAGAACGCCCCATAGGCGTTCGACGGGGTTGTACTTCTCGGGGTATGGGGGGTAGTAAGCCAATTCAAGGGTGATACCGGCGGCATCACTGAAATCAACAAGACGCTTGAGCCATTGCGTGCGCTGGCCATTGCTTTCAGGACCGTTATCTGCATTGATGACGAGCTTGCTGATGCCTGGAAAACGTTTCTGGACTTTCAACCACAGTTCCTTGACCCGGTCGACCATAAAATCCGCTGTAACGGGTCCAACGGAAAACCAAAAATGGCTTTCATTGCGCTCTGGAAGGAAAATCCCGAATGCAACAAGTTTCTCATCAGGTTCAAAATCGTGGTCTGCCATAAGCTTTTTTGAGAACCATTTGGCTAGGCGAAAGATTCTGTCTTGAGCCTATTGCCTTAATTGGGCACGATGGGTTCTAATGGCTGTTGTGCCAGGTGACTGGCACTTCTACCCAATCCCGCTGAAGAGTGTCTTTGGCGTCCACTTAAAACGATATGGCATTGCTCGCAGAACTGAAACAACGTGCGCGACATCTCAAGGCGGAGACTTTTGCTCTCTACCTTGCTGCACGTGACCCCAGAACACCTTGGTATGCAAAACTCCTCGTGGCTGGCATCGCCGCGTATGCCTTCAGCCCCATTGATTTAATCCCGGACTTTGTCCCGGTTCTTGGCTATCTGGATGATCTCATCTTAATGCCTATCGGTATCGCCTTGGCTATAAAGTTGATTCCTTGTCAAGTTTTGACGGAATGCCGAGAACGGGCGCAGAAAACAATACAGAATGGGGAACCCGTGAGCCGGGTTGCAGGCGCGGTAATTGTCCTAATCTGGATGGTATTGGCAGCGCTTTGCATCGTGTGGGCCTATAAGGCATTTATGGTGCAACCGTAAGCACGTCCAACGAGTAAGGATAGGTTGTGAGAGCGAAGCGAACCACGGTCTTATCCTGTAGTTGGACGAGTCCGATTTATGGCGGGAGGCTTCATATAGGCAAATATCTTTTTTGGAATGTGGATCTTTGGAAGATGGGTTTTGAAGTGCATTTTATTTAGGGCTAGCAGGATCCTTGGCCTGTAAAAAGGCCCGCAAGAATTTGTTTTATATCATAAGAACGATGCTCCCCCTGAATTGGTGCTGTGGAGCTGGGGTCGCTGGACGAAAATTTGAAGGAATTGGTCGGCATCAAATCAATGAATGCTTTTGCTGATAGGCATGGACCGTGGATTGATGAATCGGTGAAGGATGTAAAACACTCACGCGAGGGGAAATGGACGGAGAGTATAGCAGTAGGCAGCAAGGCGTAACATCGAATAAGCCAAGTCTAACGGAGGGTTGACCACATTTCATAAATTTATTGACTTCTGATTTGTAAGGCCTGACGGCGTTACTCGCAGGTCATACACCCCGTTATAGGACTTTAAACTGAACGAGGAGAATCACATGAAGGAGTCAAAAGCCAGAGAAATTTTGGGGAAAATCCTTGATCCTTCGGATGTTCAGATTAATGGGAACAGACCCTGGGATATCCAGGTACACAACCCCGATTTTTATGAAAGGGTTTTATCCGGAGGTTCTCTTGCTCTGGGGGAAAGTTACATGGACGGCTGGTGGGATTGTGAAGCCCTTGATCGATTCTTTGAAAAAATTTTAGAAAACCGGCTAGACAAAACAGTAAAGACAAATGCCAAACTATTCCTGCATGTTATGCTCAAGGCAAAGATAATAAATACTCAAAAAAGATCAAGAGCTTATGTAATAGGGAAGCGGCATTATGACCTCGGCAACAATCTTTTCTCTATTATGCTGGACAGAGGTCTGAACTATTCTTGTGGTTATTGGGAAAACGCGAAAACACTCGATAACGCACAGGAGGCCAAGCTGGACTTAATTTGCCGAAAAATGGATTTAAAGCCGGGCATGAAGGTTTTAGATATTGGTTGTGGCTGGGGTGGTTTTGCAAAATATGCAGCTGAAAAATATGGCGCAAAGATACATGGCATAACGGTATCCCGGGAGCAGGTCAGATTTGCAAACAAATTCTGCCAAGGGCTTGACGTTAAAATCGAACTGAAGGATTACCGGGAGTTAAAAGAAAAATTCGATCGCATCGTTTCAATTGGCATGTTCGAGCACGTGGGATGCAAAAACTACAGGACTTTTATGAAAGTTGTCCATCGATGTTTAAAAGAAAGCGGTCTCTTTTTGTTGCATACGATAGCTGGCAACAGTTCTGTGAATTCGACAGATCCGTGGATTAGCAAGTATATTTTCCCGAATTCGATGCTACCATCGGCAAAGCAGATCACCTCGGCAATCGAGAGATTATTTTTACTGGAAAATTGGCATAGCTTTGGGCAATACTATGACAAAACTCTAATGGCCTGGCACAACAATTTCACAAAAAATTGGTTTAAAATTAAAGACGCATATGATGAGAGGTTTTACCGTATGTGGACCTATTATCTTCTTGCAAGTGCCGGCAGTTTTAGATCAAGAAGAAATCAGTTGTTCCAGATTGTGTTTTCAAAAAAAGGAATAAAAGGAGGTTATCGGTACAGGGAGCAATCCTGCGTATGATCTATATTTTTTTGGAAATAAGAGTCGGGCCACGAAAACTAACAGAAACGATTAAAGAACCAACGTAAAAACGCCCCTATTTGGGGCCTATATCAAGCATTTTAGGCCCCAAAAGGGCCGGATGTCACCGGAGCAGCAACCTGAAATCAGGAGAAATAACGAATGAAATCGTCCGTATTTATTCTTGTCATCCTTTTGGTCTCCACAACCTCCGTATTCGCAGACGATTGGATGAAATGCGGACATGGTGTTTTCGCAAAGCTGGGGGACCGAACCTTTGAGGTGATTAGAAAATGTGGTGAGCCGAATTCACGGGAAAAAATTGCCTTTACCAAAAGCCCTTCAGCGGAAACATTGCGCGAAATCTGGGCTTATGATCGCGGAAAGGATGATTTTCTCTATACCCTGACATTTGAAAACGGGACCTTGATAAGTGTTGAAAAAAGCGGTCATAGCTACATGCTGCGCTGAGCTTTAATGTGCTCTCATAAATATAAAATAGGCGCCCCCAATAGCAGGGCCCGAATGAACGACCCGGATGATACCCTATCCGTGAGTTCCACGGCTGCATCCGCCGCGGGCATCAGCCCTTGGCGGCAACCCTATCAGCCACGCCGGAAACCCCCTCGAGATCAGCCAGCCACCTTGCACGATCTCTTGAAAAATCAAGGAATGAGGGATAAATAAATGCACACCCATGAAGAGAACTCAAACCGGCTGTTGAGAAAACCCTGGCTCCCCTATGTGTGCCCGTTTGCCCTGTTTTTATTATTGACCGGGCCTGTTTCCTTTTTTCCGGCCTTGAGCCCTTTCTTTTATATCACCAAGACCATTGTGGTCGGGGCCCTGCTCTTCTTCTTTCGGCAGGCATATGCACCAGCCATTGCCCCCGGGCTCACATTTGGCGAGTGGCTGACGTCCCTTTCCTGCGGCCTCCTTGCGCTCGTCATCTGGATTGTGCCGGAGGGATATCTCTTTCAGTGCGGGCAAAACACCGGTTTTGATCCTTTTGCCCTGACCGACTCAAATACGGCCGCATACGGCCTGATTGCGGTGCGTCTGATGGGTGCGGCCGTGGTTGTGCCGATAATGGAGGAACTTTTTTGGCGATCTTTTTTGATGCGCTATCTGATCCACTCGAATTTTCGGTCAGTGCCCATGGGCGCCTTTACCTGGTTTTCATTCATGGGCGTGGCGATCCTGTTCGGTCTTGAACACCACCGGGTGGTTGTGGGGATTATTGTAGGGCTGCTCTACAATCTATTGCTGATCCGGCAGAAAAAACTGAGAGGCGTTATCCTGGCCCATGGTGTCACCAACCTTGGGCTGGGGATTTATGTGTTGATTACCGGGAGCTGGATGTTCTGGTAAGATATTTGACCACGGAACACTCGAAATACACGGAAAGAAGGCGGGCTATTTAAAATACGATGAGGAGAGTTACCGGATACGGGGCGCCGTCTGCGAAGTATAGTTCCAAAGGGGATGTGGTTTACTCGAAGCCGTCTATCAGGAATGTATGGAAAGGGAATCGAGCCGGGCTGAATCCCGTGGTTGCTTCTGAAAAATAGCCCTGCTGTCTCCCCAAAGCTTTATAGCTGCAGATGCGATCGGCGTCCTCTCATGGCTACCTATCACCCGAAAGCCCCCTGGGGCCAGACCCTCGACCACCTTTTTCACGGCGGGGATCTTGACCTCATCCGTATAATAGGTGAGCAGGTTGTTTCTCAAAAAGATGAGATCAAACGCCGTTCCGGGGGGATTTGATAACAGGTGATGGACCTGCCATTCAATCCCCTCCCGCAGCCGGGGTCTCAAGGCATATCTTCCCCCATGAAGTGTTTCAAAACAGGCGGACCGGATCGCCGCCGGGACCTCTCTCATGCTGCTGCGAGGATAGACGGCGGCCCTTGCCCTGTCCAGATATTCCGGATTTATGTCTGTTGCCAGGATACGGAGATCAGGGACCCGGGTAATAGATCTCCTGAGGCCCTCCCATAGTATTCTTAAAGTGTAAACCTCCTCTCCCGAGGCACAGCCCGCAGACCACACCTTCAACAGCTGAGACTCTTTTCCGGCCATCATGGGCAGAACCCGGCCCTGCATGCTCTCCCAGAGCCCCCGGTCACGAAAAAATCGACTGATGGAAACGGTCATGAGCCGTTCGAATCGAATCCGTATTTTTTGAACTCTCTCTATGATCTGTATGTAGTCGCCGATCGTCCGACAGCCCGTCTCTTGCATGTGGTGCGCAAGGCGTTTTTTGACCCCCTTCCTGACCCTGCGGAACCCGGACCAGGAAAATCCGAAACGGTTAAGGAGCCGGCGGAATTGGGAATCTTCCATATAAATATCTTAGTCCCTCCGCCCACACATGACAAGCGGGAGGAGCAATCCTCTGATCCACCAGGCATGATATGCAAGTTGGGGAGTAAGCGTCAAACCAGCCCACCTTTTAGCCGATAAAGGCCTATGATAAATCAGATGATGTTCGACGACCTTTTGCTGGAAACCCTTCATCAGCCGGAGGGGTCGTAGCGTACGTTAGCAGAGCAACCGCTGGTAAGTGTTCCGGCCAAGAAGCGGTCCCGTGCCCAAAAAAGGAATCATCCGGGCCACATTTCCATCCCCGAACATCTGGAGCAGGTATTGAAAAGTGCAAGGCCGACGTTGGCCTTATCTCCCATATCATCGTGAGTCACGCTGGCGGCGTGACAGATCACCTGCCGTTGTATCTGCAAGATGGCATCTTTGAGCGGGAGGGGGTCAGCATTCCGAACCCAGACAAGCTGAGTTTTACAGACCTGAGGTGCAATCATTGCGCTTGGTGATGAACTGAAGAAGGTCGTTCTTGAAATCGATGTCTTTTTTACAGACGATTCCATCATCCCGCTTCAAATCAGGGGTCACGGACGGGTCAAAAAGGGCTGGGGGTGTATGTTCGAGGTCTCATCATCCAACCCCGATAGTCTCTATCACCATGTCAAAGAGCAACACTGATTTTCCTGTCAGTGAATCACCTCATACTCCGCCCTATTGCATTTCGATAGGTGGGTTGGTCTGACGCTTATGTCCGGGACAAGGCAATACTTCTTCTGTTCATAAGATTGGTGATGAAGACGGCGGCGAGCACCAGGGTCCCGCCCGCCCCCTGGAGCAGGGTCAGCCGCTCACCCAGAACAACCCAGGCACCCAGGGCCGTTACCACGGGAATACCGTTGATAAAGATAGCGGCCCGCGAGGCCGTTATCTTGGTGAGAGCGTAGTTGTAGAAGAAGAAGGCGGCCACCGTGGCAAAAACCGTCAGGTATAA
>CAYNYM010000110.1:0-8679 GCA_964401325.1 uncultured Desulfobacteraceae bacterium
GTGAGGGTCCCGCTCGGCGAAAAGGGAAGGATCTTCCAGGTGCGAATTGTGAGGTAAGAATATGATATCCATAGTTTTTCGTATTGATTTGAAAGTTTGTTCATTCATGTCAAGAGGAGATAGGAAGGTAATATTGATTTTTGAATTGTGAATGTTTAATCGGCTTATTGCCCGTTGCTCGCTGCAAAGTGCTCTTCCGGTTCCTTATCTCTCAGGGGAAGGGGTGGGGTGAGGAGAATTAATCCAATTTGCCTTGTGGCGTGTTAATTTCGGTATGCCATCCAGGCACTTTTGAGGGTTGTGCCAAGGGCAAGGAATCGGGATTTTTAGCATCGGTCGATGGGGTTAACAAGGATTAGGTAAGCCTATCACGGGTCCAAACAGGATCCCGGCGGCAATCCAGTATGGCATATATCCTGATAGTCTTTTCTTGGGTTCGATAATATATGGCGAAGGGAAATCTTTTTGAGAGCAGGCGGTGATATCCGAAAATACAGAGTCGACATAATAGTCTCCCAGACCTCTATTCTGACCCTCATAGAATTTAAAACCATTGATGAGGTCTTTTTCAGCGGCATCCAGGATCTCGATTTTCATCTGGTCTGATCTCTGATCTTTTCCTTGGCCAGATCAAAGGGGGTAAATTTCGCTTTTCCGTCGTTTATCCTTTTTTCTCTGGCCGACAAGACATCGCTGTGCCAACCAGGGGACGGTATGGATTCAGGATCTCGGCAGAGATCGTCCCAAAGCCTCTCCATCGCGGCAATCTTATCCAATGTCGTCATTTTGTTTAATGGGAGGTTAAGGTCCATCTTATTCTCCTGATAGCTCGTTTACACTTGTCTTAAGATTAATACATCGTGTCTGGTTTTTCAATTTTTAAAAGGAACACCAATGAATTTTGAATGGATGGCGAAGATGGAATTAGCCACAGACCGGCCTTATCAGGAGGCTTCCGCCTTCGTCAAGAGTGCGGCGCGACAAGCCGACCCGGCAGGCACACACGCACAAAGGAAAGGAAAATAGAATACAAGAGTCAGGAGACAGCATTCGGAATGGAGGATACCCTTCTCTTCAATCCTGCATTACTACAAAGCGCGTAACGCTCTTATGTGACGACAATTCCAACAATAAAATCGTTTTCCGATTTTATAAAGATCCTCCGCGTTGCGGAGTCTCAGTGGTGTCAAGTTTTCATTTGGCGCTAAGACCTCCAGTGAGCACGGAATGTGCCGGGTTCGCCCTTGTCTAAAACGCCCAAAAGCATCTCTTATTGTTTTTAATCCAATGCCCCTCTTTTAAGCGGTGAAACCACGCTGTCTAAAATTTTTATTTTTTTAAAAATTTTAGGTCACAATCACCCGAAGGCTCTGATTATCATTCCAAGAGCATAGCCGAAATGGCGTGTGTTATCAAGAGCATAAAACACCCAAAAGGGTAACCTCTATAATGGTGGGCAAAACGGGAGGGTGTTTTTTGAGGATTTCGGGCTTTTTTGAAGGGAAAATTGAGAATAATCGGCATCTTACTCAAAACCGGTAACCTGCCTCTTTTTGAAGGTCGTTTGAAATTCCCACTAAACGCCAAAAAATTAACAGGTTAATAAGAAAAACCGGATGGCAGGGAAGGGCTGCCAAAAGGCGGAAATGCAATGATAAAAGATTGATTTTGAATTGGGGGGTAGGAGACATGGCTCAGAGTGGAAAACCCCCGCCTTTTCCGCCACTTTTCATCCTTTTATCAGGCAACGGGCTGTGAAAGACATGCTCTCCCGAATCTTGCCGAAGGTTAGAGACAATTCAAAATTAAGCATTAAGCACTCAACATTGAGAAGGCGCAGCCCTCGCCCCTTCAGGGCACAATAATCGACGGCCCTTTGTCTTCTTCCCCGTCTGCGTCTTCCCCTGGCACGGACGCCCCGGCGGTGGCGGCCATAAAGAGCTTCAGGGTCCTTTCCAACATGGCCGTGAGGAAGGGGTTGGCGCCCATGACGGCGGACTGCTGCCCCTGCATGGAGGTGGCTGCAAGGAGGCAGGAATGGGCCCGGGCCTCTTCTCCCAATTTGAAAAAGAGATAGGCCGTTTCTTCGAGGCGGGTCTTTACGAGCAGGCACCTGGACTCGGGATAGATTTCGGTGACGGCCTTTGCCTTGATTTCGCTGATGCGGTCCGCCTTCTGGTCATCGGTTACCATAATCGGGCTTTCTTCGGCCTCCTGGATGTCCTTGACCACCGATTCCATCTTTTCGAGATCAAAGAACCAGGAGGCAAGCAGATCCTGCTCGAAGAGCTTGTCGAGCTGAGAAGCCGTGAGGATCTCCTCTGAAAGATTCTCAGGGGGGATGTGGTCGTATACCGGCGCATGATCGAGAAGGGTGACATTGTCCTGGATGTAGGGCCTCAGGCGACGATAATGCCTCAGGGCCTCGCCGGATCCGGGACCGTTGATGTCGTAAGCCTTTTCGAGGATGGTTGCGGCGTGGGCAAATGGCGTATCAACCAGGGTCGAAAAATTCTGAGAAAAGAGGTCCCTGACCTCTTTCATGCGTTTCTTGCTGTAATCGCCGAAGAGAAAATCGACAATGCCTGTCTCATCATTGACAATGCCCATCCCGACCTGGAAGCCTGTGGGAATTCGGGGAATCGCCAGAAAAACAGGACGGCTGCCGGCCCCGTCCACCGGCCCCAGGGAGGCCTCGGGCCGCCCTGGATCAGGCTTGACTTTTAGGATGGACGTGTCCTTCGCGGATTCATCCTTTGGGACGGATACCCCTTTTTGTCTTAATTTGAACAGGGCCTTTTGGACCGCCTTCCGGATATCCTTGTGATCAAAGGCCGTTTTGAGGCAAATCAGGAGATCGACGGCCCGGGGATCCGCCAGGGGCAAATTTTCCACCAGGGCGAGCGCCAGGCCGGGACTTGGGATCTGCTCCTTCAAACGGGTGAAATCGATCCCCTGCAGGTCTTTCAGGAGGATATCCAGTTGGGTCTGTTCTTCTGGAGAAAGGATGGGGGATTCCTTGGCCTTTCTTTTTTGTTGTTTCTTCTTTTTTTTCACTTTCAGGCCGCCTCCAGCTTTTCGATGGTGACCAGGTCCTCATGGCCCGCTTCTTTGAGATAGACATTGACCGTTTCCTTGATGTCCCTCTCTTTGAGAATGGCGCCTTTTTTCATAAGACCTACCAGACTTATACCGAAAAAAAAGATTTATATCACAGGCTTGGTAGGATATCAATTGAAAAGGAGGCAAGGATTTGCTTGACTTTACACCTTTACGATTTCTATATTGAAATTTTTATATTCTTGTAACAAAAAATGGGAATCCGGGTGACCATGGACGTGCCGTCTGAAAATAGAGACCCAGGGGAATTAAGCGAAAAGCTGGGCCACAGGTTCAATCATTTGAATTTGCTGGCAGAGGCATTTCGCCATTCTTCCTATGTCAATGAAATTGGGGAGCTTGATCTTCAGGACAATGAGCGGCTCGAATTCCTCGGTGACGCCGTGCTTGACCTTGCCATCAGCCATATCCTGATGGAGATGTACCCGGAGGCCCGTGAAGGGGATCTGTCCAAGTTTCGGGCATCCGTGGTGAACGAAAAAACACTTTACCAGTTTGCCCGGGTCCTGGAACTGGGTGATTTCATCCACTTGGGAAAGGGCGAGGAATTGACCGGGGGAAGGGAAAAACCGAGCATCCTCGCCAACACCGTGGAGGCCCTGCTCGGAGCGCTTTACCTGGACGCGGGATTTGTAAGGACACGGGACATCATTCGTGAGTGGTTCATGCCTGTCTTGGAAAGAATCGACTCTGAAGAGGAAGTGGATGATTTCAAGAGCCTTCTCCAGGAATACACCCAGGCCAACTTCAAGACGCGTCCGGAATATTTCCTCGTGAAGGAAAGAGGTCCCGCCCATGAGAAGACCTTCCGGGTGGCCTTGCGCCTGAACGGAGATATCCTGGCGGAGGCCGAGGGAAGGAGCAAAAAGGAGGCGGAACAAAAGGCGGCAAAGGAGGTCTTTCTTTGTCTGACAAAGGAGCGAGAAAACCTTTGATTGTACCGATATTTATCCCGAACCAGGGGTGCCCCCATCGGTGCATTTTCTGCAACCAGGAACGCATTACCTCTCAACCCGCCCATGGCGTTGCGCCCTCGACCATCCGTGAAATCCTTGATACGGCCGTGAGATCACCCCGTTTCAACAGGGCGGAATCCCCGGAAATCGCCTTTTACGGCGGGACGTTTACGAACCTGCCCAAGGCAAGGATGACGACCTACCTCGAAGCGGTCAAACCCTATCTCGATCGCGGCCTTTTTCAATCCATCAGGCTGTCCACACGGCCGGATGCCTTGGACCCGGAAACACTGGAGCTTTTATCCCGTTTCCGTGTCTTGACCGTTGAACTGGGCGCCCAGTCCATGCATGACGACGTCCTTCGCCTCAGCAAGCGGGGCCATACCGCCCGGGACACTGTCGAGGCGGTGCGTCTCCTGAAAGAATACGGTTTCCGGGTGGGCATTCAATTAATGCCCGGGCTTCCCGGAGACTCGGAGGAAAGATTCCTCGAGACCGTTGAGAGGGTCGTCCGACTTCAACCCGACATGACGCGTCTGTATCCCTCGGTCGTCATCAAAGGCACGGAGATGGCCGATATGTTTCTGGAGAAAAGGTACGACCCCCTCGGGCTGGAGGAGGCCGTCAGGATCTGTACGAAAAGCTGCATCCGGCTGGAGGGCCGTGGTATCCCCGTTATCCGGATCGGTCTCATGTCTTCCCCGACATTGCTGGAGGAAGGGCAGATCTTGGGGGGACCCTGGCACAGGGCCTTCGGCTTCCTGGTCCGTTCAAAGATATATCAGGAAAAAATCAGGTCGTTTCTACCGGCCCCGGGCAGCGCGCGAAAGATCAGACTCCGCGCGCCCTCACGGGAGATTCCTCTGGTAAGGGGCTACCGAAACCGCGGTCTTCAATTCATAGAGGGCGAAACAGGGGCTCAGGTAGAGGGCGTGGTGCCGGATGACTCCCTTGAACCTGGAAAGATCGCGGTGGAATGTGAACTTGACAATTAAACCTTTCCGCCCTTCCTCGGGTGTGACGCGTTATGACGACTATGCAATCGGATAAAAATCGCTTTCAGCAGGACTATCTGTCCGCATTCATCGCCATTGTCGGGCCTCCGAATGTGGGAAAATCGACCCTCTTGAACCGGGTTCTGGGGACCAAGGTGGCGATTGTATCGCCAAAGCCCCAGACCACGCGGAACCGCATTCTGGGTGTCTACCACGGAGAGGGGTGTCAGATGGTCTTTATCGATACCCCGGGTATCCACCGGACCCGGACCCCTCTGCACCGGAGCATGGTGGCCTCGGCACAGGCCGTTTTTTCCGAGGTGGATATCATTGCCGTGATGATCGACGTGCGCTACCCTGAGGGTGCCGAGATGCCCATCATTTTCAGGGAACTCAAGAAATGCGGGAAGACCGCCCTGCTGATCATCAACAAGATAGACAAGGTGTCCCCGGAGGCCCTTTTACCCATCATAGAATCCTACAGCCGGCGTTTCCCCTTTGATGCCGTCGTTCCGATTTCCGCCCTGACGGGGGACGGGGTCCAGGTCCTGTTAAGAGAACTGAAGACAAGACTGAGCCCGGGTCCTGCCTTTTTCCCTTCGGACATGAAGACCGATCAGACCGAATCCCTTCTGATCGCCGAGATCGTCCGGGAGAAGATATTCCTCTTCAGTCGAAAGGAACTCCCCTATTCTTCGGCCGTGACGGTGCAAGATGTCAGGGAGACCCCCGGGAAAAATCTCATGAAGGTGTCGGCAAGAATCCATGTGGAATCGGAGTCCCAAAAGGCCATCCTGATCGGCCGCAAGGGACAGATGATCAAAAAAATCGGGCAGTCGGCAAGAAAAGAAATCGAAAGGCTCTTTGGGGTCCATACCTTTCTGGATCTCGTGGTCCGTGTGCAAAAGAACTGGAGCAAAGATCCCAAGGCACTGAAAAAGCTCGGCTACTGAACGAAAAAAACCAACCTGTGCTGAGCAAGTTGGTTTCTTTCTTTAGGAGAAAAGAGTCTTTTTTCTGTTTTGATATTATGAAGAAGCAAGATCCTTGCCAGAATGACGGAATCCTTTTTAAAACTTATAAGTGTCTGAAATTGTGGTTTTCTTAATATCATTTGTCAATTCCTGCGCGGTTGATCGCTTCCCATAAAGTACAATATTTTGTACCTGAAAAGGGGCCTGGTGCTGTCCTTGGGCCTAATATCCTGATAATATTGCTTAAATTTTGGTACAAGTTTTTTGACCTTTAAATGATGATGTTGTACTTCTTGATTTTGTGCTGGATCAGGCTCTTGGTGATGCCGAGTTGTTCGGCCGCATGGGCCTGGACATTACGGCATTGCGTCAGGGCCCTTCGGACCATTTTCTCTTCTATTTCTTCCAGGGTTTTCTGGAGCGGGGCGTTCATCGGGATAAACTTTTCCACATCGAGTTCGGTCTCGCTTTTCGAAAATTCCGGCGGCAGGTCATCCACGGTGATGAGATCGTCGCTGTTCAGGACGACCGCCCGCTCGATGACGTTCTCCAACTCCCTGACATTGCCCGGCCAGGTATGGTTGTAGACGGCCTTCCAGGCCTCGGGGTTCAATTCAATGTGGCCTTTCCCCTCATCGCTCTGGTATTTCTCGATAAAGTGATTTACCAGGAGTCTTATGTCCTCGGTCCGTTCGCTCAAGGGCGGGACCGTGACGTGAATGACATTCAGGCGGTAGAAGAGATCTTCCCGAAAGATCCCGTCCGCCACGTCTTCCTTGATATTGCGATTCGAGGCGGACAGGACGCGCACATCCACCTTGATGGTCTTGGTCCCGCCCACGCGTTCAAATTCCATCTCCTGGAGGACCCTGAGGAGTTTGACCTGGAGGGACGGGGGCATATCTCCGACCTCATCGAGAAAGAGCGTCCCCCTGTCCGCCATCTCAAAACGGCCCTTTTTCATGGCCGTTGCCCCCGTAAAGGCCCCCTTCTCATGGCCGAATAGCTCGCTTTCCAGAAGGGTCTCGGTCAGTGCCCCGCAGTTGATGGATATAAAGGGGTGGTCTCTTCGGGGACTCTCATAATGGATGGCCTTGGCAATGAGTTCTTTACCCGTGCCGGAGGGACCGGTGATGAGAACGGCCGCCTTGGACTGGGCCACCTTGCCGATCAGGTCATATATTTCCAGCATGGGCTTGCTCTTGCCGATAATATTCCCGTAGCTGTATCGATCCAGGAGCGCCTGACTGAGCCGCCGGTTTTCCTTGATCAGGCGATGGGCTTCCAGGGCCTTTCGAACGGTCAGCTTGAGCTCCTCGTTTCGAAAGGGCTTGGTAATATAATCATAGGCCTGCTTTCTCATGGCCTCGACGGCCATCTCAATGGTCCCATAGGCCGTCATCATGATAATAGGAATCTCGGGTTTGATCTTCTTGGTCTCTTCCAGGAGTTCCATCCCGCTTATTTTGGGCATTTTCATGTCGGTGATAATGAGATCCAGATCGGATTCCCGGATCAGACGAAGGGCGTCGGCGGCGTTGTTCGCCGTCCTTGTTTCATACCCTTCGGGCCCCAACAGGGCCTCCAGGACGACCAGGTAGTTTTTCTCATCATCTACGATAAGGATGGTTTCCATGATCTATCCATACTCGATTATGCCTCTCTCGGAAGACGTTAAAAAGTAATTGTTTGGCGTTTTGAAATGCATGCAGTCAAGACCAAAGGACGTTCATTTTTTCATCAATCCGACCGTTACTCTTGTCCCTTCGCCCTCTTGGCTGTCAATGGCAATCGTCCCATGATGCACTTCAATGATCTTTCGGACAATGGACAGCCCGAGACCGCTCCCCCTTTCCTTGGTCGTGAAAAAGGGGTCGAAGATTCTGCTCAGATTTTCCGGGCCGATGCCGCCCCCCGTGTCTTGCAGGTCGACGACATAACGCTCTTTTTCCTCCACTACGCGAATGCCTATTCCCCCTCCGTGATTCATGGCTTGCAGGGCATTGATGAGGAGATTCTGGAAGGCCCTGTAGAGTTGATCCCGGTCGCCCACGAGTTCCAGGGCATCGCCCGTAAGATTGTCGCTGACTAAGATTTTATTCCTTTCCAGTTCCGGTTGGAGAAATGAGAGATTCTTCCGAAGGATCTCTCCTAAGTCGCACGGGTGAAGGTTCGGCACCTGAGGCCGGGCGAAATCAAGAAATTCCGTGACGATCTGATTCAAACGGGTCGACTCTTCCGTGATTACCCCGGAAAGCCTCTTTTGGGTCTCATCGGCATGCGGCATGTCCCCCAGCAATTCGGCCGTGCTCCGGATGATGCCCAAGGGGTTTTTGATCTCATGGGACACGCCGGCCACCATTGCGCCCAGGGCCGCCAGTCGTTCGGCCTGATGCAGTTGATCCTGAAGCTCCCGCCGTTCCCGGGCACGCTGTTCGATCATCTTTTCCGCCTTGTGAACGATCAGCAGGAGGGCCAAAAATATGAGCCCCATAATGAGGATGGAAAGACCGAATACCAAAAACTGGAATTTTACAATGGATTCATACTGGGGCGTGAGATCCTGAATGAGTTCAAAAACACCTCCGATATATCCCTTGTCCCCGGTAAAGGGATCCACATCCCTGAAGGGGA
>CAYNYM010000111.1:0-8636 GCA_964401325.1 uncultured Desulfobacteraceae bacterium
CCAATATCGTGCACACCCAGGGGTATATCCATTGCCACACGCCGGCGACCGATGCTTCCTCCATGGTCAAGGCGGTCCTGGATGACCTGTTTGAATATTTCCAGGGGATGACGTTTCCGGCCCAGGTCAGGATATCCATGGCCTGTTGTTTGAATATGTGCGGTGCGGTGCATTGTTCGGATATCGCCCTTCTGGGATATCACAGGAAGCCGCCGATCGTCGATGCCGAGGTCCTTGATTCGGTGTGCGAAATACCTTTGGTCATCGCGGCCTGCCCGACGGCGGCCATCTCTCCTGCCAAAACGGAGGATGGGAAAAAGGCCGTTAAGATCAAGGAAGAACGTTGCATGTTTTGCGGCAATTGTTATACCATGTGCATGGCGTTGCCCCTATCCGATAAAGATGGGGACTGCGTGACCATCATGGCGGGTGGGAAGGTCTCAAACCGCATCTCACCCCCCAAATTTTCCAAGGTGGTCGTACCCGCTCTGCCCAACAACTTCCCGCGCTACCCTGAAGTGTGTGGGTCCGTCAAAAAGATCATCGAGGCCTATGCAGCAGACGCCAATAAATATGAAAGAATCGGCGATTGGGCCGAGAGGATCGGCTGGGAGAGGTTTTTTGAGAAATGCGACCTGCCCTTCACCGAGCACCTGATCGATGATTACCGACTTGCCTATGATACCTACAGAACGTCCACCCAGTTTAAATTCACCGAGGCGTCTTGGGCGATATCGAAGGCGGTGGGTGGTATTGATTAGGCGCAACCCATATAAAGGAGCATTGGCATGGAAGATCTGAAGAAGGCGATTATCGAGTTTGCCGAGAACAATAAGAAAACCAAGTTCTATTTCAGGGACATGGAAAAGGGAGTGCAGAAGGCATATCCCGAGGCTAAAGCGAGAGAGATCAAAAAGGCTGCTACAGCGCTTGTCAACGAAGAGAAGCTGATCTACTTTTCCACCGGAAGCAGTACGATGTACGGCCTGAAAGGACGGGGGCAAACAGAGGATCATTAGATCAAATCGTCTTATCAAAACGATCCTATAAAGAAGTGGGGGCGCTATCCAGGCCGGATGGCGACCCCTTTTTCTATCGGAGACAGAGATGATAGAACCACAAGATTCTGAAAAGTTTATCGCAGAGCACAAAAAAATGCTTTCAGATAATTCGGAGTGTGCCAGTTCGCACTATAATATCGGGGTGGCCCTCATGGAACAGGGAAAGCTCGATGAGGCTATTCCCTGTTTTTATGAGGCCATCTCCAATAGCGGGCGCATGTTTGAGGCATGGGTCAATCTGGGGTATATCTATTTTAAGAAGGGAGACTTGGCGGAAGTCGTCCGGACCAATCGGATGGCTGTCGAAATTGAGCCGAGATATGCAAGGGGGTATGCCAACCTGGGGTTTGCGTATCTTCAAATGGAAAAGACGGATGAGGCCATCGAGGCCCTAAAAAAGGCCCTCGAGTTGAATCCGGACATCGTCCAGGCCTGGAACAACCTGGCCAATGCCTATTTGCAGAAAGAAGACGTGGATAAGGCGATCGAGACCGGTGAAAAACTGGTCGAAATGGCACCCGATTTCGGCCTGGGCCGTAACAACCTCGCCTTTGCCTATTATTCCAAGGGCGACTTTGACAAGGCCATTGAGAATTTGGATAAAGCCATTTCAATCGGGTTCGAGGTCCACCCGGAGTTTCTGGAAAGGTTGGAGCCCTATCGAAAAAAATGAAACACGGCGATCTCTTCAGACACTATGAATCTCTAGTGAACGGTGCGGACCGGGCCTTCCAGCGGATGGCAAAGGACTATGAACAAGAGATAAAATGCAAACTGGGGTGCTCTGATTGCTGTCATGCCCTGTTCGGCCTCTTCCTGGTGGAGGCCTATTTTTTGAAAGGGTTTTTCGATGCCTTGGACAGAAAGGAGAGGCGGAAGATCCTTATGAGGGGTGACAAGGCGGACCGAGCCCTCCTGAAGATTGAAAAGAAATTGAAAATGCCGGGCTCAACCTTTGCCGATGCGACCGATGCCCTGGGGAAGGAAAGGGTGCGGTGCCCCCTTTTGAGCGACGAAAAGGTTTGTAGCCTCTATTCCCGTCGACCCATTACCTGCCGTGTTTACGGCATTCCCACCGCGATCCGGGGCAGGGCCCGTGTTTGTCAAAAAGCGGGTTTCCAAGGCGGTCGGTCTTACCCTGCCTTTGACCTGGAGCAGGTTCAAAAAGAGCTCTATCAGCTTTCGCGGGAGCTGCTCATACGTCACGGCGCCGCCGATCTGGAGCAGGCCGCCCTCCTCATATCGGTCTCAAAGGCATTGAGGACGCCCCTGGAGGATATCGCCACAGGAAGTCTCGCTTGAAACCTGTTCATTCCAGGGCTTGTATCGATTGTGTGAGCCGGGACACGTGCCTTTCCAGGTGGGCCAAAATGACCGGAACCTCCTGATGACTGTCTTTTGAGTAGTCATCCAGGAGGATATCGGCCAACCGCAACCACTCCTCTTCAGAAAAGACCCTCATGAGGGTGAGAATCTTTTCAGGTTTTCCCAAAGGGAAACGGTCCTGTATTCCCATAATCTTGAGACCTTCAAAGAATCCTTCCACGGTGGCATCCACCACAAAATCTTCGGCCCAGATCAGATCTCGGAAACCATCCAGTCTGTCGATCCGCATTCTTATGCTGAGATCGAGAAAAAAGAAGATGAGGGCCGTCCAGGGATTGGCCTCTCCCTCATTCTTGAAGTCCACAACGGGTTCATACCCTCTTATTGTCGTCAGTCTTACGTCCACATCCGGGCCGTCGACCCGGACAATGAAGTCGCCTGAACCGTGATGCCAGGCATGTATCCGCTGATAGGTGCGGGGATTGTAGTAGAGGGTTAGAACCTTTGCGATTTGGCGGAAGATACGGGCACTTTTTCCCCCGGAGACCGTCCGGTAACCTGTGTCCAGGTCCCAGACAACGATTTCCTGAACCCCGGGGCCTTTAGGGGCAAGATGCCACTCATGGTAGCCCTCGAACCATTCCTGGAGTACCATGATCATGGTCTCGGTGCCGAATTCACCTTGTAGTGCCCCTTCACCTTTGATGTAGACTTCGGGGAGAAAGGGGGGAACAGGGACCTTGTTCAGGGCCTGCAGGGTCTCGAATTCTTTACGTAGACAGGCCTTTCCTTTATCCGAGAGGGCCGACACGACGGCGAATTTCCTTCGGCCCCGTAAAAGGACGACCTCCGCACTGGCGATGTGATAAAATCCGCCGTGTTTTTCGCTTCGGATAAAAATTTCCCGGATTTCGGTTCTTTTGACCCTATGACACAGCGCCTTTTCGAGGTGGGAGAGGCCGGGCGGGGATGCCCCGTTCAACAAAAAACACTCAATCAATTGAAAATAATCTCGTAGGGTCAAGCATGGGTGCTCTTTCGACGGGCTCAGGCGGAAGGGCCTTTTGAGGGTTTCCTCATCCGCCTGAATATCCCCGGCCGGTGAGGAAAATAGATACCGGATTTTCATAGTCTTGCAAGAGATTCAGAGGCCAATTGATCGATGGTCTTTTTTTGAAAGAAACCCTCCACATAGACGTCCAGAAGCGTCTCGTCGCCTTTCAGCCCTTTGAGGTCTTCCTCGGCCTCTTGCGCCCTGAGGTTTCCGAGGAGCACGGCGGCATAACCCCTGATTTCCGGATCAGTGTCCTGCAGGAGAGGGATATAATGAAAGGCCGTTTTTCGAATGGGATCAGGCGTGACGGTCGCTATTCTCCCAAGGACTCTCAAGACACCGGGGGCCATAACCCGGTCCCCGGTCAGGCGGTAGAGTTGAGGAATAAAGCCTGCATATTGTTCCGGACTGTTGCGAATGATTTCACCTATGGCATCCAGTGCCCCCCAACTGGAGGCGGCCGTATCACTGATACTGGAAAAACATCCCTGAAGGAGACGGGAAACGGCACCGGGATCTTTTTCGGCCACAACCGCGGCAACTTTTCCCAGGGCTTCTGCGGCCCTCAGCCGGAGCAGGGGATCAACCGCGTAGAGAAGCCTCTGAATATATCGAATGAGACGATAGTCCTGGTCCG
Organism: uncultured Desulfobacteraceae bacterium; assembly: GCA_964401325.1. GTDB lineage: Bacteria > Desulfobacterota > DSM-4660 > Desulfatiglandales > HGW-15 > CAYNYM01. The sequence continues at coordinate 4,079 of CAYNYM010000111.1, forward strand.
CCTCGTTTACAAGGGTATCCAATTTGTATTGCTGAACCAGGTCTTCGACTTCTTTTTTGCTCAGGGATTTGCCCCCGCGTTTCGGCCTTGGTTCTTTTTTTTTGACAGGGGTTGCGCTTTTTATTTGTTTTTCTACGCCTTCTCCGGTCACCTCCCGGACATCCTCGTGTAGCCTTATGAAATAGAGCGTCCCCGTAATCCTGCGCCCCTGGTAAACCGTGCCGTGGATAATCAGATGGCTTTCAATATCATAGTTCTTGACTTCTTTTTCAAGGTAGTCCTCCTCCGGCAGGAGTCCCCAGGCGAGATCCCAGTCCCCGTTGCATCCGAAGACCAAGGCATCGATCATGGCCGCCCCCAGATTGTGCCCCGTCACGTCAAAGGCATAGACGGCCCCGCAGGAGCAGGACCCAACGGGCATTTCATTGGGCATGCGGGCAACGAGTTCCCTGGGTCTGTCAATGGGGTGGCTGCAAAAGGGGCAGGTGGGTTTTTCTAAGATATCCTTGCCCATGAATTTTCCTTCTACCATAACATGATCCCCTGTCTCTTTTTCTGTAAAAACAATAATGACCGGTCTCGCCGGTCAGAGTAGAAGAAAAAGGTCTTTGTCTTGGTATTAAACCTGGGCCCCTGTCAATTAGAGGTCCAGATCGAGTTCGCAGGCCTCTTCATCGTATTCAAACTCGGCGATATCAAACCCGGATCCAACGGAGGTGAATCGGATGGTCCAATGCCTATACTGTTGCCCTGCAAATTCACAGCTGAGGTTTCCCGTTCGCGCCTGATACCTTATCAGCTTGGGTACGATTTCTTCAGAGAAGACCTCTCGAATGAATTCTTTGTCCTCATCCTCCAGTTCCTGCTCCAAAAAAATATGTTCTTTTTTGTTTTCCACTGCCTAGAGGCCGGTTCCTATCTCAGAAATGATTTTTTATTTTCAGTACATCGGCGCGTTACGCCGGATGATGCGTGAGTTTTAGAAAGCTGTTGCTGTCGGGTGAAAGAGGCGCTGGAGGAGAGACCCTATGCTTTTATTTAGTCGGTCCGGGAAGGTCGAGGGTTGTGCAGGAGTTTCCTCCCCCGCAGGATTTTGTCGTGATTTTGGCCTGCTTTCCACCGGGTTCGAGGCCCATGGCATAGTTGGTCCGGCTGACGACCCGATCAAGAGAGTTGCCTCCGCACTCAGGGCATGCCAGGGCTATCTCTTCGTCGGGATGCATCAGGATTTTTTCAAAGACATGGGTGCAATCCGCACACCTGAATTCAAAAATGGGCATTTACATGGCTCCTTCATTTGGGCTTTTCATCCTCGCACCGGATAAACGATTTGACGTTAAATATAGTGTTTGATAGAGACAAAGTCAAACGAAACTCCCGATGAACAGGGAGGTCAACCCGGATTGTTCCCTTGAGCAATGTTAAGACCTTTCAAGGCCCCCCACCTTGCGAAGCACGGCGGTTATCCCCGCCCGTTTGGGCGGGGGAGCGCCGGTCCCCTATACCCCCGCAATAAATCCAGCTTACCGGAATCTCACCGGCCCTAGACCTCCAACCGCCAGGTCGTCCCCTGGGACCCGTCTTCCAGGATCACGCCCCTTTCCTTGAGTTGATCCCGAATGGTGTCGGCCCTGGCCCAGTCCTTGTCGGCCCTGGCCCTGGTTCTTTCCTCGATCATGCGCCCAATTTCGGCGGCATCGACGTGAGCGGCCAAACCGGCGGAGATCTCCTTGAAAAAGGTCTCCGGACTCCGGTTCAGGAGGCCCAGCGTGCGGGCTGCCTGAAAGAGGTGCCGCCGGTCCTCTCCCAGTTCGGCCAAGGTGTCTTTGTCGGGTTGGGCATCCAGGATGCGGTTGATCTGCTTGACCTTCTCAAAAACAAGACCGACCGCGCCTGCCGTATTGAGGTCATCGTCCATGGTTTTGATAAACTGTTTCAAAAATTCGTTTTTTTGTTCTCCCTGCAGAAAGCCAGGATTCTGCGCATCTGCTGGGGGCTCGTAGGTCCCCAGGCTTTCGTCGAGCCTCTGAAGGGTCCGGTAGATCCGAATGAGTCCGGATTGAAAGTCATGGACCACGCTTTTTGAGAAATCGAGGGGGCTCCTGTAGTGTTTGGACAGGAGAAAGAGTCGCAGGACTTCGGGGTGGTACATGTCCAGTGCGTCACGGATGGTCAAAAAATTGCCCAGGGATTTTGACATTTTCTCGGATTCCACGGTGACAAAGCCGTTGTGTACCCAGTAACGGGCAAATTCCCCCCCGTTGGCGGCGATGGACTGTGCCCTCTCGTTTTCGTGATGGGGGAATATCAGGTCTTTGCCTCCCCCATGGATGTCAAAGGTGGGGCCCAGGAAATGATTGCTCATGACCGAGCATTCCATGTGCCAGCCCGGTCTGCCGAGGCCCCAAGGGCTCGACCATTGAGGTTCTCCGGGTTTTGCCGCCTTCCAGAGCACGAAATCCATGGGGTGATGTTTTCTCTCGTCCACGGCGATACGGCTGCCGGCCTGCATATCCTCCAGGCGTCTTCCGGACAGGCTTCCATAGCTGGGCAGGGCCTCAACCGAATAAAAAACATCGGTGCCCTCCGCATAGGCGAACCCCTTGTCGATAAGGGTCTTGATCATGTCGATCATGCCCTCGATATGTTCGGTGGCACGGGGCTCTCTATCCGCTTTGAGGACCGCCAGTTTGTCCATGTCTTCATAGAAGGCGTCGATGTATTCCTGGGCCAGTTCCTGCGTGTCTTTCCCGAGTTGATTGGCTCGGTCGATGATCTTGTCATCCACATCCGTAAAATTGCGGACATAGGTGACTTCAAAGTCCCTGGCCCGAAGGTATCTTGAGAGGACATCGAAAACAATGGCGGATCGGGCATGGCCGATATGGCAAAGGTCATAGACGGTGACGCCGCAGACATATAGGCCTGCTTTGCCTTCTTCCATGGGTTGAAAGATCTGTTTGCTTCGTGTGGCTGAATTGTAGAGTGTCAGAGCCATATGCATTCTCCTCGATAAATCGGTGTCTCCATTTCCGGTGGCCCGAAAATGTAAGCCTTGTAGTATACATGCCGAGACCCAAAACTCAAAGTTGAAATTGAGAGAGGATGGGGAGGGGGAAAGAAGGCATCTCGAGTGAGCAAAGCCCGCCCTGGGGCGACGTATTTATATAACTGATGCGGTCTTCACATCGTAACTACTCAGCTAGATAGGCCGTAGGCATTTAGGCTGAGAGGTACCGCAGGAAGGGAATATGCGTGATCACATATCAAGCAACCAGGGAATTCCCCAAAGAAGGAACGTATTGTGGAAGCCGAGAAGGCTTTGGGCACCCTGCTTCGATCAATGCGCGGATAGCGAAGGATTCGGAAACGAATAGCCTTTAGCCTACAGCCTAAACAACCTGAACAGTTACTTCACATCAAGCCAAACGCATCTTTTTGAGACCGGCGTGGTGGTGATCGATCCGGGCCAGGGGTTACAACGGATCAAAGTTGCCGAATAGCAAAGTGATCGGGCGTGATTGAACTCAGACAGGCCCTGCCTTCATTTCTTGTCCACGCCTTCGAAGCGCTCAGAATTCGTGTCCGCGAGGCTCACAACGGCATAGGCCGCGATGCCTTCCTTCCTGCCCGTAAACCCCAGGCCCTCGCAGGTCGTGGCCTTGATATTGAGACGGTCGGTGGGAATGTCCAGGATTTTAGAAAGATTCTGTTTTATCTGGGGGATATGGGGGGCTAGTTTCGGCGCCTGGGCGACGAGGGTCGTATCCAGGTTATTGATGTGAAAATCCCTTCCCTTTGTCCAGGCCATGACCTCTTTGAGGAGCTCCAGGCTGTCGGCGTCCCTGTAGGCCGGATCAGTGTCCGGGAAATGACGGCCGATATCGCCCATGGCCAGGGCGCCCAGGATGGCATCCATGATGGCGTGGGTCAGGACATCGGCGTCGGAATGGCCCAGAAGCCCGAAAGGGTGCGCAATGCGGCAGCCTCCGAGGACCAGTGGGCGATTTTCTGCGAGGCGGTGAACGTCATATCCGAAACCGATGCGAAACAAGGCGTCTCCTCTGCAATGATGCTTAATGACAGGAACTGCAATTACTGCTGGTACATCCGGAACAACTCGAAGGACTTGCAGATGAAGGGAAATCACCCCCGCTGCTCTTATGGCGACAGGCGGACATGAGCCGCTCCACCCTTTCCCCGTTGCATTCGGGACAGGTGACATCATGGTCGCCTCCGAGAACGAGGCATTCAAATTCGTTATCACATTCCGTGCATTTATATTCATAGATAGGCATATCAATTTTCCTCCAACTTATATTTCGTTTTTGATGTATGCCCGTAAGGTAGACCTCTCCCCTATGGGGTGCAACCAAAGCCTGGTCTCCGGGTCAGGGCCCTTTGCTACTTCCCCCGCCGATTTTTTCGATGACCGCAGCGGCCAGCAGGGGGAGCATGATTTCGTGATGGCCTACAAGTGAATAACCCTTTCCGCCTTCAAGGGTAGGCCGCTGCACCACATTGGTCATGGGGCGGTACTGTCGAATGAAATCCATGT
>CAYNYM010000112.1:0-8612 GCA_964401325.1 uncultured Desulfobacteraceae bacterium
TGCCGGATCAAGGAAAAAAAATCGTATTTGCCGTGCCGATAGCAGGCGGGAAACTCTCAGCCCACTTCGGGCACTGCGAACAGTTTGCCCTCGTTGATACCGAGGGCGGAAAAATCACGGGGACATCCATGCAAACACCCCCCGCCCATGAGCCGGGAGCTCTTCCGAGATGGCTCCATGAACAGGGAGCCAATGTGATCATCGCGGGCGGCATGGGGACCAGGGCTCAGCAGCTTTTCAACGAGAATGACATCCAAGTGATCATCGGGGCGCCGGCGGATGCACCGGAATCATTGGTGAACCAGTACCTGACCGATGCCCTGGTCACGGGTAACAACATCTGTGACCACTGATATCTACTTGGTTTGTTTCCCAGCATTGTCCAATCGGTGATTGCCGATGCCGTAGCACTTATTCTTCTGCAAGTGATCTCCGTCTCTGAGCAGGAGATCACGGATTGTCTTCCTGATCGGGGTTTGGGGCCGGGGTCCGGTTCGATATCTCAAGACGTATGGCGCGTGGTTTCGCGACAACCGGCGCCCGGTCGCCCTGAGCCCAAGGGGTGTGTTGTAAGGAGGAGGTCGTTATGGTGTCCGAAGCTCAAGGATTCGACAGTGAAAGAGGTCGAGGGCAGGATCCTGCCGGAAGAGGCCGGGGGATGGGAGGAGGACGGGCCCTCGGACCCGGCGGCAACTGTGTGTGCCCCAAGTGCGGCCACCAGGCGGCCCATGAAAGAGGGCTTCCCTGCTTTGAGATCAAGTGCCCGAAATGCGGTAACTATATGACAAGAGGGTAAATTCCGTGCGGCCTTTTGCCGCAACCAAAGGATTTTGCCGTTCTATTTTGCTTGCACACGGAGGTCCCGGAAGAATCCGGAATAAAGGCAAATCGTTTGTCATTTTTTCCTTTTCGTGACCTTCTCGGCAAGTGTTTTCCGATAGAGGAGTAATAAGGATCAGATGGTCGAGGATTTTGATGATTTCGTTAGAGAACTGGAGGCCCAGATCCATCAGGAGACCAGGGAGGCCTATGGCGAGAAGGCCTTTGAACGCTGGCGCAAGCCCCGTTTTATGGGGGTCTTGACAAAGCCTGACGGATATGGGCGTGTGACGGGGACATGTGGCGATACGATGGAAATCTTCCTGAGAGTTGAAGAGGAAATCGTCAAAGAGGCCTCTTTCCAAACGGACGGTTGTGGTTCAAGCATGGTGTGCGGGTCATTTGCGGCAGAGATGTGTCTTGAGAAAACGCCGGATGAAATTTTGGAAATCACGGGCGAAGCCATATTGGAAGAGCTGGGGGGGCTCCCGCGGGAGGATCAACACTGTGCCTTTCTGGCTTCGGAGACCCTGCAGGAGGCCCTTCATGACTACATGGTCAACGAGAGAAGGCATGAGAAGGAAAAGTCCCATCCATAGAAACTATAATGGAGAATTCATAGTGATCATCATTAGAATAATTTTTCCGGCGGCCTCCTTTCCGGTACATAGTCATGGGGGACTTCTTTTTCATTCCATTTGTCGGTGACGTACAGATTGCAGTAACAACTGCCGAATTCCATGACATCCGGATCTCTGTAGATGCACGGGCAAATGATGTCCTTGTCCTTTTCCCTGTCCCCTGAGGCCAACCTGCACGGACAGGACATATAGCCGTAACGGTCCTTGTTTTTGAGCAGGGCGTCCAGGAGCTCGAAGACCCTTTCTTTATCATTGTTAAAGAAAAACCCCTTTGGTTCCTGGACTTTTCTTAACATCTCATACAGCTTTTCGATCTCTTTCATAATCCCAGGGCCTCCCTGATTTCATTTTCTTTAAATCCGATAATAACCTTATCGTTGATAATGATGGTTGGAAAGGAACATTTCGGGTTGAATTTTCTCACATCCTCGAGGATCGCTTCTCTTTCTTTTCCTTGAAGAAGGTCGATATCCGTAAACTCATACTTCACTTCACATTTATCCATGAACTTCTTGGTGGCCTTGCAATGACTGCAGGTACTGAGGGTGTACATCTTGATATCATTATCCATGCATCGCTCTCCTTTCTGATTCGTAAACGGTTTGCGCCCATCGAAGTACTCGTGTTTGCCCCTATTCCCAGGACTTTGAAAGATTTAGGTGTTTAGATCTTCTTCTCCAGCAAGCGGCCCAACACTTCCAGATGAGCCTTTTCTTCATCCCCGATTTGGTATAGCACGTTCTTGCTCTTTTCGTCTTTCACCTTTTGAGAGAATCGCAAATAGAGGTCTAGGGCCTGGGTCTCCAGCATCATGGCTATGCTGACGATTTCCGGAACCGTATTCATGGTATCCCTGTGTTGTTGCAAGAACTCGTCGGTCGTAAAGCCCCCCTCCATCATTTCCGAAACCCGTTTTGTCTCAAAGGTCTTTCGGTCAACCGGGGCGGGGGCAAGGGTCAAATAGAGTTCGAACAGCTTTTTCTGATGGTTTTCCTCGACCCGAGACAGCCGGGTCAGGATCTCCTTGACCTCCGGGTCGCCGGATTCCAGGGCCAGGGTCGAGTAAAATGCCTCCAAGCCGTATTCCATGCCGTATGCAAGCAAGACGATTTCTTTGACCGTCTCATCGCCCTTCACAAACATCATCCCCATTTCGACGGGACCTTGTGCGGTGGTGCCCTGCCACGCCTTGATTCCTCCCGTGAGATTGTAGACGTCTTTGAACCCCTTGCCGGCCAATAACTGGGCAGCCGCCCGGCTGCGCCCTCCGACAGCTCAGTAGGCGATGGTCGGTTTGTTCGGGTCCAGCTCCCGCAGTCGTTCGGGAAGTTCCGGCAACGGAATCAGAGTGGCTCCCGGAATCCGCGCCTTTTCATATTCCTTTAATTGGCGCACATCCAGCAGTGTAAAGGTTCCTTCCTTTTGGCTTTTGATATAATCTCGGGCCTCATCGGCTTCCATATTCTTGACCGGGGTGAAGAACTGCTTCCAGAGCATCGCCATTACTTGTCCTCCTTTAATCGCAGTCTTAAGTGGTCCAGCATTTCCTCCATATTCTTGGACAGATACCAGCGCCCGTGAGCGAAGGCACCGTAATCGGCCCCTGCCATGGCGGAGGCATATCTCGTGGAGTTTGCGTAGAAGAGCCATTGCTCCACCCATTTTTTTTCCAGGGTCTCGTTAAAGATAGGGTCCTTCCGGGATGGTCCTTTGACCATGCCCTTTTCCCAACCCGTGAGCAGAATTTTTGTCGCAGCCAGCGTCATGTCGTTGGTGGTCTTGATGGTGTTTTCGAAGCGGGCGAACTGCCCCTCCACCCAACTCGTCCCGTGACAGGAAAGACAAACCTTCTGCATTTGGTTTCGCCGCTCCCTTTGGGTCTTGTCATCGATGAGCCATTTGGCGGCGGTTTCTCCCGTCAGTTCTGTGGGCAAAGGGAGGCCGGCGGCATTCTGAATAATGGCGGTGTCCGGAGATTTTGGATGGGGATGGGCGTAGATCAATCCGAAAATTCTCCAGGCCAGGCGGTCATTCATCTGATGGGTCCGGTTGGAAATCATCTCTCCCTCTTCGTTGGCAAGGAGACTCACATGGCAGGCGGCACAGGTGGGTGCGGTGAAATCCTTTCCAACCACCCAGGGCACATTGTCATAGGCCCAGTCTGCTCCCAGGGAAGAAAAAATGTTGCCGTGTTTGCTCACATTATACACTTTGTAGGCCGGCACATCCGGGCCCTTGTGGCATTCCGAGCATGTGTAAGGTTTTCTGGCCATGGCGATGGAAAATTGATGTCTCGTATGACAGGCGCTGCAGGCCCCCTTGCTTCCGTCCGGATTGATGCGGCCGGCGCCCCGGTTGGGCCATCCGGTAAGGACCGGAAAGGTCATCTCTCCGTCGTCGGTCTCTCTGGTGACATTCCCTTTGACCTCGACGACGGTACCGTGACAGTAAAAACAGGAATCCGCATCCGTTTCAGGATCGGGCTTGAAAACGGTGCTCTCCAGGTCCTTGACGACATGCATCCCGTTTGCCGAATCCGCAAGAGCTCGGTAAACGGGATTGTTTTGAAGATTTCCGTAGGCGTGAGACATGAGATTGTTTCCATACTGCTCGGCCTCCACCGGGTGGCAGGTGGCACAATCCTTCGGGGTTACGACCACATGCACGTCGAATCCATTGTGGTCGAAGGTGTCACGGTGATCCCCGGGGTTCAGGGTGTGGCACTCGGCGCATCCAACCACCGAATCGGCCAGGGAACCTTCCAGGGTTTCAAAGGAGACTCTTCGCCGGGAAGTGGGGACCTCTTTTGCCGCGGCGGGGGTCACCCTGGACATCCGGCTTATCTCCCACCCTTTGACGATCCCGGGATTCAGCCCGGCGTGGCAATCGATACAGGTCTGCGTGTCGTCGCTGATCGGGACGACGGCACGGGAAGACATCGGGAAAAGAAGAAGAACGAACAGAATAAAAAACCATGATTTACGAGCCATAAAGCCTCCATTCAGCGTGAAAGACGCTCCAGCGCCCTTGCCGCTGCATCGCAGACACGCTGTGTTTTAAGAAGACCGTTTAAGTATATCTGAAATTCGGATTCATCGTCCATGAGTGCCTCGAGTCGAGGCCGGGCCTCCTTTACCAGGAGCAGGCCCATGACCCATGCGGCGTGTCCCCTGACAGCGGCGTCGGGAGAGTCAAGATAGCGCATGAGATGAGGCGTGGCATGACTTAATCGATGAGGTTTGGCCTGAGCCAGTCTCCCTATGCCCCAGAGAAGGCCCCGTTGGAGTCCTTCATGTTCCAGGTAGTTTGCTTCCTCATTGGCGTAAGAAACAAGGATTCGGGTGTACTCATCAGCCAGACTGTCCCTGCGGGCGAGAATTTCTCCCATGGCCTCGGGGAGGCCCCACCCGATACCGCCGGATTCGTCATTCAGGTTCCACATGATCCGCCGCATGATATTGCGTGCCCCCTCCGGATCCTGATCTGAAAGGTTGGCCACCACGGCACCGGTTGCCGTCACGGCGGCCCATTTGATTTCAGGGTCTACATGGTTAAAAAGAGCGAAAAGGGGGTTGATGACCCGCCGAGCCGGAAGTCGGCAGAGCGCATTCACCGCGGATTGGATGTTCGATGATCCGAGAAGCTCGAAGACCCTTTTCTTGAGAGCTCGACCGCCTTCTATTTTTGGGATATTCATTAATTTCTACGTAAAAAAGTCGACATTCAGCAGGAGAATTAAAAAAAATGTTGTCGGCAGACAGCGTATAGAACCGAATCCTGGATCTCCCTATTTTATCCGGTATATTAAAATGATAGATGGGGATGGGTGGTATGTCAAGTCCGTTCAAGGAACCCTGATTTTAAACATCATATACACATAAGGCGATGGATTTAGGCGGATGCGCACTCTTAGACCGCATTCGGCCATCTTTCTTGACTCCTCTGAAAATTATGCCTATTCTTAAAAAGATGTGTCTAATACCACAGTTTACACAAACACCCTCAAAAAGGAATCACCCACTCGTACGCCTCAATGTGCTTGCATCTTGTAAGTAGATCGGGGACTTTGTTAAGATTTTTTCAATCATACTTGGAAAGACCTCTTCAAGCCTGGGGCAATTTCAAGATACCCCAATAAATGCCAGGATAGGATAAAACCTTCATTGGAACGAAGAAAGAAAACCAGTATTTTGTTCTCTTTCAAAAGGTCCCCCCTTCTTGATGTGGTCAAGTTTCTTTTTGTCGTGGGGCTCTTGACCTGGTTGATGGCCAGTGGGACCGAAAGGCTCGGTTATTATTGGCAGTGGTACAGGATTCCGAGGTATTTCTTTTCTTTTGAGGATCACATCTTCCTGGCCGGACCTCTTCTTAAGGGATTGATGGTGACCTTTCGCATCAGTGGAGTGAGTCTTGTCTTGGCCTTTGTCTTTGGATTGGTGACGGCACTTTTCAGATTGTCCGATTCCTTTCTGGCAAGAGTCCTGGCCCGTGGCTATCTGGAAATTATCAGGAATACACCCTTGCTGGTGCAGCTTTTTTTTATCTATTTTGTGCTGGGTCCCATTCTCGATATCGATCGTTTCACTTCGGCGGTCCTGGCATTGAGTCTGTTTGAGGGGGCCTATGCGTCGGAGATTTTTCGTGCAGGCATCGTTTCCATTCACAAGGGACAATGGGAGGCCGCATACAGCCTTGGACTGGGCGGCTTTGAGACCTACCGGTATGTGATTCTGCCCCAGGCCGTGCGCAGAATTCTGCCGCCCCTCACCAGCCAGGCCGTATCTCTGGTCAAGGATTCTGCGCTGGTTAGCGTTATCGCCGTTTATGATTTGACCATGAGGGGCCAGGAAATTATCTCAGAGACCTATTTGGCCTTTGAGGTCTGGTTTACGGTTGCAGCCATGTATCTTGTCGTTACGGTGACCCTTTCAGCCCTGGTCTACATGATGGAAAAACGCTACCGGATTGAGGCGTAATGGCGAGAGAAGGAAGGCGGTCATGCAAGAAAAGATCCTGGGTGACACCATTATTTCGGTTGAAAAGGTCGATAAATCATTTGGCGCAGGCATTCATGCACTGCGTGATTTTTCGATGCGGGTACGCCGCAGTGAAGTCCTGGTCGTCATCGGTCCCTCGGGTTCAGGGAAATCCACGTTGCTCAGATGCCTGAACGGGCTCGAAGAGATTGACCGCGGTTCCATCGTCATCGATGGTATCCCGCTTGACGATCGCAAAGAAAACCGCCTTGAAATCCGTAAAGAGGTGGGCATGGTATTCCAGTCTTTTAACCTGTTCCCCCATCTTACCGTCCTCCAGAACGTCAATCTGGCTCAACAACTGGTCCGAAAGAAGACCAAGAAAGAAGCCACAGAGAAAGCGATGGCCCTGTTGGAGAAAGTGGGCATTCCGGAAAAGGCCAATACCTTTCCCAATCATCTCAGCGGCGGACAACAGCAGCGGGTGGCCATTGCACGGGCGCTTGCCATGATGCCGAAGGTCATGCTCTTTGACGAGGCCACGAGCGCTCTGGACCCGGAGATGATCGGAGAAGTCCTGGATGTGATGAAGGCCCTGGCCGGCGAAGGAATGACCATGGTGGTGGTCAGCCATGAAATGGGTTTTGCTCGTGAGGTGAGCGACCGAGTCATATTTTTGGAAAAGGGCAGAAAGGTCGAAGAGGGATCAGCTGAACAGATATTCACACGGCCGAGGGAGGACCGCACACAGCTCTTCTTGAGCCAGATTCTTTGATGGCCTGAAGGCTGAGGGGGAGAAGTATCAGCATATCAAAGGCAGCAGGCAAAAAAGGTCACGCTCGTCCAAAATAAAAATTTTCGTCAGCCAGGTAGGAACATGAATTTGGTAAAGAATAAACAATTGCCGAAAAAGGAGGAAGACGATGAAGAAGCTTGCAAAGGTGTTTGGCATGTTGGTGGTTGTGGCGTTTCTGTTCAGCGTGTCGGGACCGGCAGCCCTTGCAGGAAAGATTCAGCAGCAACTCGTGGGAGAAAGTTCCATCGAACAGGTGTTCAAAAGGGGTGTCCTGCGGGTCGGCATGTCCACCTTTAAACCCTGGGCCATGAGGGATAAGACCGGCAAATTGATCGGCTTCGAGATTGATGTCGCTACACGCCTTGCAGATGATATGGGTGTAAAAGTGGAATTTGTTCCAACCAAGTGGTCGGGCATTATACCGGCACTCCTCACCGGCAAGTTTGACGTCATTATCGGCGGGATGAGCATCCTTTCGAAACGGAATCAGAAGGTCAATTTTACGATCCCCTATGATGTCACCGGTATGTCTATCGTCGCAAACAGGAAGCTGTCGGCCGGTTTTAAGAGCTTGGAGGATTTCAATAAGTCCGATGTCGTCATCTCTGTGAGGCTTGGGGCAACGCCTGTCGTTGCAGCAAAGAAGTTCATGCCCAAGGCGGAACTCCGGCAATTCGACGACGAATCCCAGGCCCTTCAGGAAGTGCTCAATGGAAAGTCCCATGCCATGGTGGCTTCTGCGCCTTTTCCCGCCCATCAGTCCGTCAAGTATCCCGAAAAACTCTTTCTCCCCATTGAGGGGGTCTTTACAAAGGAACCCATCGGGTTTGCACTCAAAAAAGGCGACTACGATACCGTCAATTTTTTCAATAACTGGATCACGATCGTAAAGATGGAGGGATGGCTCGCGGAACGGAAACACTACTGGTTTGAAACCCTTGATTGGGAAGATCGGATCAAATGAGGCTTAAGCGCAAGATGGTTCTCATAGCCGTCCCTGCCACCGGCGCAGCGGGTTCGGCCGTCGGGTGGAGAGTCGTTCCTTGATTAAGAAGCGTGTGAAAATTAAACCCCTTGACATCGTGTTGGCGTTCATGCTGCTCGCTTCAGGGGCCTATGTGCTTTATCGCATTACGAAAGGCCTGCATTATGAGTGGGATTGGGCGGCCATTCCTCAGTATCTCTTTCGATATGATGACGTTGAAGGGCGGTGGGTTCCCAATCTCCTCATGCAGGGGCTGTTCAACACCGTCCGACTGAGTTTCTGGGGTACGATTCTTGCGACGATTATCGGCACGGTCATGGGACTGTGCCGGGTCAGCCGAAGTCTCTTCAAGCGTTTGCTGGCAGGGGTCTATGTGGAATTGAACCGCAACCTGC
>CAYNYM010000113.1:0-8535 GCA_964401325.1 uncultured Desulfobacteraceae bacterium
AGAGGAACCCGAATTTCTGACACAAACAAAATTTGAAGATTTCAGCCTATCCGAAGAAATCATTGCAGGGCTACATGATACCGGTTTCAACCGCTGTACACCCATTCAGGCCCAGGTACTCCCAGTATCTCTGACTGGCAAAGATGTTGCCGGGCAGGCCCAGACGGGCACCGGCAAGACGGCTGCCTTTCTTGTGACCGTTTTCAACCGAATACTGGGTTTGGAGAAACGAAAGAACGGGCTGCCCGCCGCCCTTATCGTCGCCCCTACCCGAGAACTGGCCCTTCAGATCTATGAAGATGCCACAGTGCTGGGGCACCGCACCGGTCTGACTCTGGCCCAGGTCGTCGGAGGCATTGATTATCGAAAGCAGGCGGATGTCCTGCTCAAGGGAGCGGATATTGTAATCTGTACTCCGGGCCGCATTATCGATTACCTCAAACAGGGCATCTTCAAGACAACCGACATCAGAGTCGTTGTGGTGGATGAGGCGGACCGTCTGTTCGACCTGGGATTTACCAAAGACATGCGTTACATTCTACGCAAACTACCCCACTATGAGAAGCGGCAAACCATGCTTTTCTCCGCCACGCTCTCCCACCGTGTCCTGGCCCTGACCTATGATTACATGAATCTTCCGGAATTCATCTCCGTGTCGCCCAAAAATATCACAGTCGACGGAATCGATCAGAGCCTCTTCCATGTGGGATCCAAGGAAAAATTTTCACTGCTCTTGGGCCTTCTGAAGCGGGAAGAATGGAGCCGTATTCTTATCTTTCACAACACCAAGGCAGGCGTGGAAAATCTCTCGGAAAGGCTCAGGGCAAACGGTTTCCCCGCAGAGGGCATCACGGGTGACTTGCCTCAACTCCAACGGCTCAAGCTCATGGAGCGTTTCAAGGGGGGCAAGACCAAGATACTGGTCGCCACCGATGTCGCATCAAGAGGCATTCATGTCGAAGATATCAGTCATGTAATCAATTACGAACTGCCCCAGGATGCCGAAAATTACACCCATCGCATCGGCCGAACAGCCAGGGCGGGAAAAACGGGCCGCGCCATTTCCATGGCTTGCGAAAATTGTGTTTTCTACCTTGAACCCATTGAGAAGATGCTGGGGGATAAAATTCCGGTTGTGTGGCCCGATGATGACTGGTTTTTAGAGGACAAGGGAGGGCCGATCCCCAGAAGCCACAGGGCAAGCAACAAAAAACCCGCCACAGGGAAGGTCCATGCGCGGCCAGAAAGACGTCCCCAACGTTTTCAAAACCCCAAAAGAATCATGACCAGTTCCCAGCCGGGGGGTGTCTTCGGGCTGCTTCCAGATACCAAGAAAATCCGAGGAAACGGCGACGATCCCGATAATGGCGAGCTCAAAAAGAAAAAGAAACATAGACCCCGGCGAAAAAAGAGGATTCTCACCCTTAAAGAAAGTCCTGTCAAAGCCGAAAATGACCGAACGGAAACAGCCCATCCATCGGCTTGAAGGCTCTCAAATTCGACTCACGAGGGACCCTTGGCGCCAAATGCTCATGTTACATCCATAGAATTCATTCCCATTCTATGGTGCTTGGCGGTTTGGAAGAGATATCATAGACCACACGGTTGACCCCCCGAACGTTGTTGATGATCCGGTTGGAAATCCTGCTGAGGATGTCGTAGGGGACCCTGGTCCAGTCTGCCGTCATTGCGTCTAGGCTGTCCACGATTCTGAGGGCGATGACGTTTTCATAGGTTCGTTCGTCGCCCATGACACCAACGGTTTTTATGGGAAGAAGCACGGCAAAGGATTGCCAGACCTTTTCATATAGGCCCTCACTGCTGATCTCCTCCATCAAAATGGCATCGGCAGATCTCAGGATCTCCACCCTCTCGAGCGTCACTTCCCCCAGGATTCTGACAGCGAGCCCCGGTCCCGGAAAGGGTTGGCGCATCACCATTTCCCGGGACAGCCCAAGTTCAACGCCCACCTGACGCGCCTCGTCCTTGAACAACTCCCTTAAGGGTTCGATAAGTTTCAGGTTCATGACATCCGGGAGTCCCCCGACGTTATGATGGCTCTTGATAGTGGCGGAGGGGCCCTTAAATGAAACACTCTCAATGACATCCGGATAAAGAGTGCCCTGAGCCAGGAATTTTGCACGGCCCAATTCCTTGGCCTTTTTCTCAAAGACCGTGATGAATTCGCCTCCGATAATCTTCCTCTTTTGTTCCGGATCGGTGATGTCCTTGAGGCAGTGGAGAAAATGCTCCGAGGCATCTATCAGGTGGACATCCATCCGATAATGCTCCATGAAAAGCTCCATGACCTCTTGGGCCTCTCCACGCCTCAAAACGCCGTTATCCACAAAGATACAGGAGAGTTGTTTTCCGATGGCCTTGTGAAGCAGTACCGCCGTGATGGTGGAATCCACCCCCCCGGATACCCCGCAGACGACCCGGTCTTGCCCCACTTTTTCCCTCAGATCGTCAATCGTCCTCTCTACGAATGAACTCATGGTCCACAAGGGTTCGCATCCGCATATCCTGAAGAGAAAATTCTTAAGGATACGGATTCCCCTCGGGGTGTGGGCTACTTCTGGATGAAATTGGACCCCGTAGATCTTTTTCCCAGGATGGACCATGGCCGCCACGGGGCTGTTTCTTGTGTCGGCCAGGACGGAAAATCCTTGGGGCATTTGATCGATGCGATCCCCGTGACTCATCCAAACCATTTCCACTTTGCCGCTGCCGACGCCATGAAAGAGATCCCGGTCATCCCGCACCGTGATGGTGGCGCTGCCGTATTCCCGATTATCGGCCCTGGCAACCACCCCTCCTAGCATATGGGTGACATACTGCATACCATAGCATATGCCCAGGATAGGAACCCCCAGGTCAAGGATACCCCGGTCTGCCATCGGGGCATCCCGGTCATAGATACTCGACGGCCCCCCCGAGAGTATAACGCCCCGGGGGTTGAAGTCTTCAATCTTATCGAGGCTGATATTGAAGGGATGAATCTCACAATAGACCTGGGTCTCCCTCACCCGCCTTGCGATGAGCTGAGTATACTGAGATCCGAAGTCCAGTATCAGTATCTTTTGTTTATAGATGTCTTTTTCCATCATTCCAACATGTAGTTTGGCGCTTCTTTTATGATAATGACGTCATGGACGTGACTTTCCTTGAGGCCCGCCGGGGTAATCTGCAAAAATCCCGGTTTGGCCCGGAGTTCATGGATACTGCGACACCCCAGATACCCCATTCCGGCTCTCAGCCCACCCACCAACTGGTAGACGGTATCCCCCAGTGACCCCCGGAAAGGCACCCTGCCCACGATACCCTCAGGCACCAACTTCTTTTCCTGTTCGATCGTCCCCTGGAAATAACGGTCCTTGCTGCCTTCCTTCATGGCCTCGATCGAACCCATCCCTCTGTAGACCTTGTAGGTCCTGCCCTGAAACAGGATAGTTTCACCGGGGCTCTCCTCGGTCCCGGCAAAGAGGCTTCCGATCATGATGCAATCCGCCCCTCCGGCAATGGCCTTGGTGATATCTCCGGAATACTTGATCCCGCCGTCGGCAATGATCGGGATGTCCCGTTTTGAGGCCTCCTTCGAACATTCCATGATGGCGGTCATTTGGGGCACACCGACACCGGCCACGATCCTGGTGGTACAGATGGAACCCGGCCCCACACCCACTTTAACCGCATCGACCCCTGCATCAATGAGACGCCTCGCCCCTTCGGCAGTAGCTATGTTTCCGGCAATGAGTTCAAGATCCGGATACTTTTTCCTCGTATTTTCTACCGCCTGTATCACGCCCTTTGAATGGCCGTGGGCCGTATCAATGACCACCACGTCCACATTGGCCGCAATGAGCATTTCCAGACGCTCCTCCGTATCCGGACCGATCCCCACGGCCGCCCCGACCCTCAGCCGCCCCAGTTCATCCTTGCAGGAGTTGGGGTACTTTTTTATTTTCTCAATATCCTTGATCGTAATCAGGCCCTTCAGCTTTCCCTCATCATCGACCACCAAGAGTTTTTCGATCCGTCGTTCATGGAGTATTGCCTTGGACTCCTCAAGGGTAATGCCGACCTTGGCCGTAGCGAGATTGTCCTTGGTCATGACCACTTCGACCTTCTGGTCCAGGTTTGTCTCGAACCTCAGGTCGCGGTTGGTGATAATGCCCACAAGATTTCCCCCTTTGACCACCGGCACACCGGAAATCCTGTATTTACTCATGATCTCCAGGACCTCGTAGATTTTCCGGTCCGGTTCTATGGTGATGGGGTCGACAATCATGCCGCTTTCCGACTTCTTGACCTTTTCCACCTCAAGGGCCTGTTGTTCAATGCTCATGTTCTTGTGGATAAATCCCAAGCCCCCCTGTCGCGCAATCGTGATGGCCGTTTCGGATTCCGTCACCGTATCCATGGCCGCGCTGACAATGGGAATGTTGAGGTGGATATGTTTTGACAACCTTGTTTTGACCTCAACTTCCGTTGGAAGAACAGAGGATTCGGCCGGCACAAGAAGGAGGTCGTCGAAAGTAAAACCCCGTTTAATTTTCCCTGCATTCATGTTTATCTCCCTGGTAAATTGCTTCATATCAGCCCGAGCCTGAGGATGTCCCCTTCAAGCTTGTCTATGCAAAGATTCAGGCATCAAGATATTCGACCAGCACGCCCTCCAGCAAGTCCGACAAACTCACGGTCATCACGGAGGCCTTGAAAAAATCCAGGACTCTCGCGACAACTGCGGTGCCTGCCGGGATGACACCGGCCCTTTCCCGGTCCAATCCTTCCAAAAGCCCTCTTTGAGAGACGGTCATCATTTTCATCTCACCAAAAAGGGCCTCGATCCGTCTTCTTTCCAACTGCAATCCATCCATTTGCTCCGGACGGATATCTTCGATCCCGATTTGATAAACCATGGTCGCCAGTGACGCCACGGTCCCTCCCGTCCCGACCAGTAAAGGGGGCTTGCCCTCTTCAGGTCCGACAATTCCAAAGGCCCTCTTGAGGATTTCGTCTACATATCGTAAGAGGGCCTCTATGGCCTTTTCTTCCGGTGGATCGGAATGGAAAAAGCTTTGGGTCAAAAGGGCGCATCCCAGTGGAAGCGATACCGTCCTTGATTGCTCCTGGTCCCCTGCCAAAAAGTCTATGGATCCGCCCCCCAAGTCGAAAATCACGAACCCTTCTCGCGGCATCCCCAGGGAATGCAAAACTCCTTTCCCGGAGATTCGGGCCTCTTCAGCCCCGGAAAGGACTCTGACGCTGAGCCCGGTTCGTTCGCGAATTCCGGATATCAGGGCGGAGGCATTGGTCGCCCACCTTGTCACACCGGTTGAAACCGCCAGCACGGTATCCGCGTGATGTCCTTTTGCCGCACAGACAAATTCCTCGCAGGCCTTCAGAGCTCTTTTACAGGCCTCTTTCGTGATGGTTCGATCCCCCTCGGAGGCAAAACCATCGGACAACCGAACGTATTTTCTTTTCCTCGTGATCGGCCGGAACAGCTTCGGACCGTGCGTTCTTTCACAGATAAGCAACCTTGCTGTATGACTTCCGATATCAATAGAAGCGACATTTTGCATTTTCAGCTCGTCGTAACTAAAAATAAAATATTATTTTTATCACACATACAATATATAGTGCAACCATTTTAAAAAAGGACTGTATCTGCACCCAATCGATTACCTGAATTTTGTATCGGATGTCGCAGCAATGGGTAAAAACTCCAAAGACATCCAATGGGCAAGTCCATGACCCCCCGGGTTTTCGCGGTTGATTTCGAACCGAGCCTTTTCCCTTCTCCGTTCTTTTTATCCTGCGCTTCGTATGAACCAATAGACCCATTCAATTCTTATTGATATTGTTCCTCCTTACTGCTATACGACTCGTGGGATTTGACACCAAAAATTTCTTTCTCCTGTTTCAATTTTTTGATAACGTCCTTCAGCGTTGGCACCTAACAACAAAACGAATCAAATCTCAAAGCCAAAGGAGCAATCCCGATGAAAAGGGCTATCCTGCAATTGCTGGCGCTATTGTTGGTTATGTTTCTCTGCCTCGGATGCTACCTGCTGGTCAAACACGCCCTCGACCTTCCGTTCAGGGCCACCAATGATGCCCTGCATGCCCAAGGATCTTTCCTAACTTTGGATTTTCTGATTCCCGGAGGGGCCTATATCAATGAGAAGATGACTATCGGTGAAGTCATCGACATGCGTTTCAAATCCCACGCCCCCCTGTATGAAAAGGCGATCGACCAGATCTCAGACAATATTCCTTTAATATACATATCTATTCTCTGTGCAATGATTTTCTTCTTTTTTGTCTTTTCCTTTATGGCCTTTTTTAGGGTCTTCACCTTCATGGGCTATGCCCGAGCCCTCCGTATCAGTCTCCTGCTGGCCGGCATAACCTATTATTTCTTGCCGGACCTATCAATTCGACAAATCGACGATTATATTTTCGTCGGCTCACCCCTTTTGATTATTCTCCTCAGGATATATTTCATCAGGAGAAAGAAGAAGACAAGGCATCTGAGGGTTTAGCTCACTTTAAAATCAAAAAGGATTGCTTAGCCTTTCAACCTCCTCAAAATCGGACTGACAATATCCCCCAGAGACCCAAGTTCATCACATCGGAGCAGTCTGGCCAAAAGAAAATAGATAACGGTTCCGGCAGGGACCAGAATGACCAGCCTGACACTCAGCGCCCAGAGCTCCGGCCAAGGGGATGACACCATCCACCGCACATAAAGATACTGGATGCAGGCCCCCATGGCCAAAGCGGCCGTCACGCTTTTTACCAAAGACTTCACGATGGGTTTCAATCCAAGGAAGGGGGCTTTTTTTTTCAGGAAATGCAGAAGCAGAAAGAATTGAAGAGCGGAGGCCAGGGAAAGGGAAAGAGCCAACCCCCCGTGTTGGAGAGGCCTCATGAGCAGCAGGCTGAAGATAAAATTGGCGGCCATGGTCAGGATCGCAATTTTTACCGGCGTTTTGGTATCCTGAAGGGCATAGAAGGCCGAGACCATGACCCTGTTGGAGGAAAAGGCCCAAAGCCCCAGTGTGTAGAAAAAAAGGGCCTTCAGGGTCATCCCGGTAGTGATGACATCAAATGCCCCCCTCTCGAAAAAAACCTGGATGATGGGTTGGCCCAGGACAAGCAATCCCGCCATGGAGGGAAGGGTGATAAAAAAGACGAGCCGGATGGCATGCCCCAGGGTATCCCCAAATCCGGCAAGATCCCGTTCGGACGCCTGCTTGGACAGGGAGGGCAGGACCGCCGTGCTGATGGCAATCGCGAACACCCCCAGGGGAAATTCCACGATCCTATCGGCATAATAAAGCCAGGACACACTGCCTCCGGGCAAAAAGGACGCCAAGAGGGTTCCTATGAACTGGTTGAGTTGATAGATTGCTGAGCCATAAATGGCAGGGACCATGAGGAGCCCGATGCGTTTTACGGCAGGATGCCGGGGCATCCAGCAGGGGGCCAGGGACAGCCCTTTTTTATAAATCCAGGGCAACTGCAGCAAGAGCTGGAAAATCCCTCCAATAATCACCCCGATGGCCACGCCGACAATCGGCTCGGAGAAATGGGGCGAAAGCCAGAGAGTCGCGCCGATAATGCCCACATTGAGGAGAATGGGTGCCGCCGCAGGTGCCGCAAAGTGCCGGAGGGTGTTGAGGACCCCCATAAATAGGGCCACGATGCTCACAAGAAATATATAGGGAAACATGATCCGGGTAAGGAGAACCGTGAGTTCGTATCTTGCACCGGAACCGCCCCACCCAAAGGCCTGAATTCTTACTATCCAATGGGCGCCGAGAACACCCAGCAGTGTGACACATACAAGAATGACGGAGAGCAGGGTGAGAACGGCCCGGGCAAGGAAAAAGGCATCCTCCCTGGATTTTCGCGTCAGGTACTCCGTAAAGACCGGGATAAAGGCAATGGTCAAAGACCCTTCGGCAAAAAGACGTCTCAAAAGGTTTGGGATCCGGAAGGCCACGAAAAAGGAGTCGGCGGCTATTTTGTCCCCGAAAAAACGGGCGAAGACCATATCCCGCACCAGCCCCAGAATTCTACTGAGCAGGGTGTAAAATCCGACGACACCCGCTGCCTCGCTCACCTTTTTTTTCTCTGATGTGGAAATATTCGAACGGTTCACTGTATCGACTTTCTCAACATAATATTTCGGACCTTGTTCGGCCATCCCCCGAATCGGTGGAGCTTGTCCCCATCCTTCGACCAATGGCGAGGAATTTGTTCGCCAACGAAAAAGACTCTATAGGCGTCACAATCCCCTGAGTAAAAAAGTCTGTTATTCGGGGTGATATAACCGATGGACTCGGCCTCCTGCGCTTTATCGCATTTTAAACTTGATTTTACCTTGACAATCTCTGTATATTTTTTTATGAAAACTGTTTCGGCAATCAACACATGTAAAAAGGAGACCAAATTTGGCAAACCACAAATCAGCCCTAAAGAGGGCTCGACAGGATGAGCTCAAAAGACTGAGAAACATGG
>CAYNYM010000114.1:0-8474 GCA_964401325.1 uncultured Desulfobacteraceae bacterium
GCCATATCAAAATCGTGGATGGTCATATCCAGGAACATAAATTGGAATACAAGCCCGAGAGCCTTATTGTTGCAGCATTTATGGCAAAGGGAGGTGAAAATGATGGACTGGTATAAATTCACTCCGGTTGATACCCTTTTTTTTAAAGGTGCTGAACCAATGAATCTCGGTGAAAATCATACGACTTCTCAGATCTTTCCCCCGCCCGCACATACCCTCTGCGGGGCTCTGAGGACAGCCGTTCTGGTGCAGAATTCCGTTTCGATTGAAGCCTATGCCCATGGAAAGGCGCCCGGGGAGATATATGAAACAATCGGCAGGGCTGGTGATCCCGCCCCCTTTAACCTGATCGGGCCGCTTTTCATGCTTGGAACGGATGTCTATGTACCGGCCCCATACTTGTGGTTTAAGGAGAAAGACAGTGGCAGCGGCAAGGTGAAAATCATCAAAGGCGAATCTTTGCAGAGCCGTCTGTTGAAGACAGACACCCTCAGTTTCATATGGGCAAGAGGTGTTAAAGGAGAAATGGTATCGATCGGTGGGATGTGGATAAGAAGAGACGACCTCCATTCGTCTCAAGATTTTGTTGAAGTCAAGAAATGTGAAGATTTTTTTGAAAATGAACCTCGAACAGGAATTGCCCTTGAAAAGAACAGAAGTGTACGGGAAGGTCATCTTTATTCCTTCAACCATGCAAGGCTTAAAAGGGAAGTATGCCTGGTTTTTGGGGCTGATCGAAACTTACCGCTTCAGCATAAGGGCGTATTGAAGATCGGCGGGGAACAAAGGTTTGGGTGGTATGAAAAGATTTCGGAAGAACATATACGCTTTCAAAACGAGGGAAATTTTTATTTATCTCTTTCCATCCTTGAAGGGACGGATGAGGCTAATAATGCTGTTGTCGCAACAGGGAAGGTTCAATATCTAGGGGGTTGGGATCTGCACGCCGGCTTTCACAAACCGATGAAAGGATATTTCCCTGCCGGGACCGTCTGCCGGGAAAAACTCAATAATAACTTTATAGCCATTAAGGGGGTAGAAACATGCTGACAAAGGAACTTTTCTCAATCTGTACATTCTATGCTATTTCACCCATCCACGCGGGCAGCGGAGCGGCCACATCAACCGTCGACCTCCCGATTCAGCGGGAACGTCATACAAATTGGCCACACATACAAGCTTCAGGCGTAAAGGGCGCAATGAGGGATCATTATCGGAAGTTCGCTGGTGAAAAGCAAGACCAGACCATCAACCTGATTTTCGGGTCTGATAAGGATAATGATAAAAATAAGGACGGTTTTGATGCGGACCTTCCCGGTGCTATTTCTATTTCCGATGCGAAACTTCTCGCATTTCCCATGCGGAGCAATGTGGCGCCTTTTGTCTGGGTAACTTGTCCTTCCGTTTTAAGAAGGCTGAAAACAGATCTGGAATTTACAAAATTTGGGGCGACCGATGATGTGCCATTTGTTGCCGAAACTGAAGCGGTTTCTTTAAGCGGAGAGCTGTCTGGAGAAATCGTCATTGAAGACGCTGTTGTGTCGGTCCTCGACCTTGCAAACAACTTTCAGCTTCCGGTGGGATCCCCTGAAATCGCGAGACTGTTGCTCATTTCCGATGAAATATTTGACTATTGTGTTTCGTCATGCACCGAAGTCCAGACACAAATAAAGATCGATTCGTTGACGGGAACGGCATCGGAGGGAGCTTTGAGGTATGAGGAACTCCTTCCAGCGGATTCCGTGCTCTATTCGATTGTATATTTCAGTAAATCAGCCGGCCTGAATGAGATCCAGGCCGACACGATACAAAAGCATATCGAAGATGTAATAATACTGGATTTTATTCAGATCGGGGGCGATGAAACGCTCGGCCGAGGTATTTGCAAGTTATCGTGGCTCAAAAGTCAAAATGGCAAAGGGAGGCTAAAATGAGAACATTGGGTCAAAAAAGGGCTGAATTCGCCTTGGAGAAAGTAACCAATATTGAGCAAGAGGTAAAAGAAAAATTTAAGCCTTTTTCTGCAGGCGCGCCTACCATGATACTGCAGAATGGGTTCGGGCAGGCTTTGGCATTCTGGATTTCAAAAGGCAGGAATGAACACAAAGTCATGCTCAATATTGTTAAAGAATGGTTGTCATATAGTGAGAACGATGTGCAGAATAATTTTGTTCCAAGGACTGAATCGTATCAAGAATTTTTTCAGGCTGTCTCCACAATGACACAATCTAACTACCTTACAGTACAAAAAGAAACACTTGCACTGCTTGAATGGATCAAGCGGTTTGCTAACGCAGGTTTATAGGAGGTTGGGATGGTTTATCCTGTCTATGCTGAATTACAGCGCCTTGTGCCGACAATGATCAGAGGCAATTTCGGTCTTTGGTATAATAAATTGGTCCCTCTGAATAATTTTAATGAGTGCAAAACATCCGATCAAATTGGAAACGATAAAAATGCTATTTCACATTATTATCAACAATATAACAATACTGACAAGATCAACATCTCCTCGCTTCTGAATAAAAAGCATCGTGATCAGGCACAGTTTTGTCTGAGCTTATCGCCCCGATTCGAAACTGTCGTTTTAAAGGCAGAACTCAAATCCCCACTTATAACCGGCATAGGAGAAAGCCATCCCCATGAAGTCAGCATGGTTTTTGATCACAACATGGGGATCCCATATATCCCGGCTTCCGGGATTAAGGGGATTGTGAGGTTCGCCCATATGCTTGGCCTGCTTGATGGGATCGCAAAAGAAAGGAAGGAAAAGGATAAGGACGGCAGGCAGTTTCTTGATGAGGAAAAAGATTGGACAAATGTTCCTCAGCTTTTCGGAACTCAAAAAAAGCAAGGCAGCGTCATTTTTATGGACGCTTACCCGGAAATCGTGCCCGAACTTCATGTGGATATTATGAATCCGCATTACGGAAAGTATTATAGCGATGATCAGAACCAAACGCCTCCCGGCGATTATCTTGCCCCCAATCCCATAAAATTCCTGACGGTTTCTAAAGGTACGGCTTTTATTTTTCGAGCTCTTGTGGACAGAAAGAATTCGGGACTTATTGACAAAGTCAAAACCGCTTTCAAAAAAACGCTCACAGAAGAAGGCGTGGGGGCGAAAACAGCGGTTGGTTATGGAATATTTGACCATCCAACGGAGGAAGAGTCAAAGTCAGTGCTTGATTTTATGACACAAGAAAAAGAGAGAAAAGCACGGGAAGCGGAAGAGGCAATTGCGCAGGTTGAGGCGAAAAGGCGACAAAATCTGTCTGAAGATGAAAGGATGGTTGAGGACATAAAAAGGCTTAAGGGCGATCCAAGTAAAATTGCAGCGCTTGTAACAAAATGTCTTCAGGGAGGATTTAATAGGTCTGTCTATCAAATATTGAAAGACACTCTAATAAATCTTGGAGAATGGAAACCGGCAGGGTCTAAACAGAGGAAAGCCAAAATGAGGGCTAGAAATAAAAACATCGAAATAAAAATTGATGAATAGCATATGGCTGCCAAAACAATTCTGTCAGTTCGAAGAGCCCAACGGGCTGAATAACCGTAAGCGCCCGTATAGACCTTTGTCTCTGATGTCATTTTTGCTTCTTGTAAGGAAATGAAAACCCATGGCCAACATCCTTATCACCACATTCGGCGCAACATGGCAGATCGTGCCGGAACTGCTGGGGTTCACCAACCCCGGATTGGTGGATCTTTACGCGAATCACCCGCAGTTGGAAGACATCGAACGTTCCCGGCGTGCGGCCTCAATCCGCCCGGTGGATGAAATCTGGCTCATAACCACCAAAGGGAGCAGGACAGATGCATCAGTCGCCTCTGTGTTTCAATGGCTTGAACACTTGGCAGGCCTGACTATCCCCTGTTTCCGGGTCTGGCAGGTTGCCGACACCGAGGACCTGGCATCCGAGGCTGAGTGCCGGCGGATGGCCGAGTGCATCTTCAGGCTCGTGCTTCATGCATCGGAACGTGCAGGGAACGGCAGGCTGCTCATTTCCCTGGCCGGGGGGCGTAAGACCATGAGTTCCGACATCCAGAATGCCGCCGTCTTTTTCGGGTGCCATGCCCTGCTTCACGTCATTCAAAACGAAAAGCACGCAAAAGACTTAAGAGAGTACAAACCGGAAGATTTGACCCGGCCCTTTCCGGGGGACCTTGAGGACGCCGTCACCCCCCTGGTGGCTGGCCGTTACGAGCGAAATCCTATGGTTGATCTGGCGGCGGACGATCCCGTAAAGGGAGTTGATTATCCGATTTCCTTTCCCGAAGGGGGCACGCCTGCAGAAATGCATGTGGAACGGCCCAACCTTTTTGACGTCATGCAAGAGCGGCAGGAAACGGCCGGTTTTCTGTACTGCAACTACGCCAACCGCCTCATGTATGAGGAGTCAGGTACCAATTTCCTCGCTCTCTACAACCTGCCGCCCGCCATGATCGACCGTTTGAAAGGCCATAAAATAGGTGTTGTGCCAGAGAAACAAGACGAGGAACTGGCTTGGATCAGCGGGCTGCCCAAGGCGGAACTCCACTGTCACCTCGGCGGCATCGCGGATGTCCGGGAGCTCATTGAGATAGCGGCGGCCAACCGAGAACAGGTGGAGCATCACCGGGGGGCGCTCACGGCCTGGCTGGATGAATGGGGAAGAAAACTGGGCAGGGGGGCGGTCCACGGAATCGATTTCAAGAAACTCAGGACCGCCATACCCGGCGTGCCCGAGCCTATTTGCACGGCGGCCTTCGTTCTCTTGTTTGAAGACATGCCCGATTTTCTGGACGAAATCGTTTTTGGGCCTTACCGGAAGGAAGCCTGCTTTTGCGGCATCGGGTTTGAAGTCTACGAGACCTTGGGCGATCTGCAGGGTTCGGGGCTCCTGCAGAGTGAACAGAGTCTCTGTGCGGCCTGCCGCATTCTGATGCGAAACGCGGCTGAACACAATGTCAAACACTTGGAGGTCAGATGCTCTCCGGGCAATTACATCAAGGGCGGCCTCAACCCGGCTCAGGTAGCGCGAATCATCGACCGTGAGCTTGCTTCAGATGGGCAATGTAACCACGCTCTCATTTTCATCGCCAGCCGTCACGGCAAAATGAGCAAGGTGCACGAACACATCGAACTGGCACAGGGGCTGATGGGGGAAGACGGCGGCGGTTTCCCGAATTTCATGGGGTTTGATCTGGCAGGTAATGAGAAAGCCACAAATGCCGCGCAAATGCGCGACGCCTTTATGCCCATGATGGAAAAATGCATGCACTTCACCATACACGCGGGGGAAACCGAAAATGTGGGCAGCATCTGGGAGGCCGTGTATCACCTGAACGCTGAGCGGATTGGCCATGGTCTGACCCTGAAAGACAATCCGGACCTGCTCGAAAAATTCAGGGACCGCAATATCGCTTTAGAGATGTGTCCTTCCAGCAACTTTCAGATCGTGGGCTTTCAAGATTCCTATCTGCCTTCCACAGGTCATCTGGCGGCATACCCGCTGAAGGAATATTTAAACAAAGGACTTCGAGTCACCGTGAACACGGACAACCCGGGCATATCAAGGACCGATTCCACCATCGAATTTCACCGGGCCGCGCGCCTGACCTCTGGGGGCCTGAGCATCTGGGACATGCTTTTGTTGATACGCAACGGATTCAAGGCCGCGTTTTGCCGAAGGTCGCTGCGCCAGGAAATGCTTCGCCAGGCCGAGGCTGAAATCCTTAAACTGATTCAGGAGGGACTTTACCTGTGAGCATTGCAACGAACGAAGAAAAGATTTTGTGTGTTGCACGATCTGCATTGCCTGAAACATGGCTACAGGATGCTGCGGGCATAAAAATGTCGGCCCGTGAGTTCTACGATTGCCTTGAAGGTGCGCCCATAAGCTGGATGCCTCGGCACAGGGCAGAGATGGACCGGTCTTACAAACAACTGATCCCTTATGTGGTGCTCCAGACCCTCGCCGGCCTCTATACAGGCTGTTACCAAAGAAACGGGGCCGAGGCCAGGCTTCACGCCCTCTGGTCCGTTGGAATCGGGGGCCACATCAATATAGAGGACTGTCCGGCGGGGGAGACAGCACTGTCAGCCATCATCTGCCGCGGCATGGAACGGGAGGTCAAAGAGGAAATCCTTGCTCTGCCACCAGGCGCTAAGCCGGTGTTTCACGGGGTCATCAACGAAGAAAAAACGGACGTGGGTCACGTGCATATGGGCCTTGTCTACCGGATCCATATAACCGACATGACTGGATTTCACCCTGGGGATGAACTGGACAGCTTTGCCTGGATGACTGCTGATGAGTTCCTTTCGCGGCCCCTTGAAATCTGGTCCCAATTGGCACTCAACCTGTTAGAAGAAGATCAGGGGTAAGAAGATGGCCTACTCTTTGTACCTATTATTCAATCATGAGCCTACCGCGCTACAGGAAGAAGATGCGTTCGCATGCCTCCATGTGAAGCACATCCATAACCCGCCCCCTGATCTCAAGGCGATTTGGCGTCAGATCCCCCCGGATCTTCCCGGGATCGACAGCTATCTCAGGCCGGTTAAAGAATGGCTGAAAGAACATTCGAGAAAAGGGGATTATGTCTTGATACAGGGCGATTTCGGGGCGTGCTTTATCATGGTCAATTTTGCTTTCGCGAACGGACTGATACCGGTTTATTCCACAACCGAGAGGGTAGCGGTGGAAAAACACGGAAATGATGGGATTGTCAACTTGATCCATCAGTTTAAACACCAAATTTTCAGGAAATACGGAGTATAAGACGAAATGAGTCCTATTCGATTGGCACGAGCGAACACACACGAACAAAGTCGGGCAACATATAAAATCCGCAATGGGAAATATTGAAATGGGGAAGATCTATTTGAGTTTTCTCGGTTTGGGTACTTATGACAAGAAGACAGGCAGCTACTTTTACAGTAAGAGCAGATACGAACTCAAGGGTTGTGAATCTCAAGAAACTGAATTTGTTCAGGCTGCGGAAATCGAGATTCTGGGAGCATCCTCGTTCGATAGGGTCTTGATAGCGCTCACGGAAAAGTCCAAGGAAACCCATTTTGAGGCCCTTCAAGAACAATTATCAGGTTTGGGGGTAAAAAAGGTCGAAACACTGATCCTGGGCGATGATATGACGCCAGAGGGGCAATGGGAATGGTTTGAGAAGATTCTTGCGCAGATCCGTATGGGAGATCATCTGACCATAGACCTGATTCACGGCTTTTGATCCATGCTCATTGTCTGTTCTGCGTCTCTTCATTTTCTCAAGCACGCCAGGGATGTGAAAATCGACGCGGTTTATTATGGGGCCTTTGACAAGAATCGCCGGCTTGCCCCGATCGTAGACATGAAGCAATTCTATGTGATCAACGACTGGGCCGAGGCGGTCAGCCGACTCGTGGAGGATGCGGATGCCCGAAAGATGGCGCAGATGGCTGAAATAGCGCCGGGTTTCCAATCCGAGGGTCTCAGTGACCCTCATTTGATTCAGGCCCTCCAAACCCTCACGAACCGCATCCGAAACATCGATATCCACCATATCGAAGAGCCTGCCAAAAAGCTTCGGGATCTGATCGAAGTAAAAGAAAAAGGTGCTTCGGAGACGGGCCGAATCCTTCTTGAGCTTGTCAAGGACAAATTCGCGCCCGTAACCTCTAGACAGGATACGGCGGGCCGCTATAACGCTGCCTATTTCCGGCTTCAGCTCAGCGTGATCCGGTTGCTGCTGCAGCACGGTCTTTTCATGCAGGCCTATACGGTCATGAGGGAGTTCATAGGCTCCATTGGGTTGGTTCAGCACGAAAACGTGATTTTTGACAATGCAAAAGGAAGAAAAAAAAGACAATATGCCGAAACCTTCGTCAATATGATCCAGCATGAAAGAAAAGAATGGAAGTTTGAAGCAGCCACTGATGACAAAAAGGAGAAACTGCTTCCCCTTTATGAACGCCTTGAAGGAATTGGTGTATTTAACACCCTGGATTCATTTATCAAAGACTTGATGAGATTCAGAAACGGTTTTGACCATGCCTGGACGGGGCGTAATGGTTCGGATGAAAACATGGAAGATTTTGGATTCAATGTACTAGGACAACTTACCAACATCATAGATCTCCTGATTCGGGAAGATATCATTCCTTTTTGAGGTTGGTTTCCGGCGCACCTTTGGGGGATTACAAAGTATTTTTGCTTAATTTTCGCGAAAATATAATAAAATTAGCAGCTTAACTTGGAATTTAATGCTTTTTTGAAAAAGGAGGTCCACCGGAACTGATTTTTTTAAAAATTCAAGCAAGTTATGATGATTTCTTCCGATTTTCCCGCTTTGCAAAACCTACCGGACGCAAAAATCCGGGAGGTGCACAGAAAATGCCTTGAAACCCTCTGAAAAAAGAAGGGATTTCGGGGGTAGAGTAGGAAGGATTGCCCCGATTCGAGGGGATTGAGACCGTTTTCCGTACCGCCTTA
>CAYNYM010000115.1:0-8470 GCA_964401325.1 uncultured Desulfobacteraceae bacterium
TCACGCTCCTGCATCCGGGGCAGGTCCCACGGCGATTATGAAAATACTCGTAACATTTCCAACCCGCAGGATCGCCCAATTCCCTTTCAAGCGCGGGATTCACATATTCAAGATCGAACTGTTCATTGACCTTATAGACCCAGTCTTCCATGGATTTCAAAATATTGATCAGATTCTCACTTTCCAGGCGCAAGGCGTCCTCGGCCTGTTCTCTTTCGGCAATCCGCCCCAAACGCTCGGCAACGGCACTCAAGAGAAATTTCTCCTCTTTCAGGAACGGGTATTCATCGCTTGGAGGCCTTTCCAGGTAACACACCTCCAAGGTGCCCGCCCATTCACCCTGCACCTTGATATCACAACTCTGTTTCCAAGGCGTCAGTCTGAAATTGTTGGTCCTGAATTCCTGGTACCCGAGGAAAATTCGAGCACAGGTTACCTCAGGATGCTGCAAAGAGGCAGGGATAAGATCGGCCACGCCTTGCAGGATTTCTTCCAAGGTTATTCCCGGCCGCTCCCGGAGTTCTGAAATTCGATAGAAACAATCCAGTTCCTTGAGCCTTTTAGCAAGATCTTCTTTGTGTTCCTGAAGAGTGCGCGTCTTTTCTCCTATTTCTTTTGAAAGGGATTCCTTTTGTTGTTTCAAAAGATCAAAAGAGGCCCGAGTTCTTAACACGGCATTCACCTGCGCGGCGGCTCGGGCCGCCTCGAACGGTCCGGTCAGAAAGACATCGGCCCCGGATTCCAGCCCCCTCACCTGGTCCCCGATATCCCCTTCAGGACAAACCATAACAATCGGAATCAACCGGGTTGCGTCATCGCCCTTGAGTATCTTGCAGGTATCGAATCCAGCATTGTCCCAAAGGGTTACAGCACAAACGATGACATCGGGCTTCTCCTTCTGCACCTTTTTGAGGACATCATTCCAGGAGTGCGCATTAAATACAAAGGCACCCGGAATTTTCCGCTGGAAGGCCTGCGCCTGAAAATCCGAAATCCCCTCTTGGTGATCAATTACCAATATCTTGGTCATGGATTCTCCTGCCTCCTGAGGAGCAGAGTCGTCTCTCAATCCAACCCCTCCCTCCGTCCACTGAACCGGCTCCCATCCCGTCCCCTTGAAACGGAATTTTCCAATCCCCGCCTCCACCTGAGAATTTCTCTGTTCCGAAATGCGTGCGAAGACCTTTTATAAAACCTATCAGATTAGCCTTTTAAGGAAATGACGATCCTTGCGCATGGCTGAATGCATTTCAAAAAGCCAAACAGGTACGATATTAGGAAGCGGGGTGAGCGCTGGACAACGGATCGAGGTTGATTTTACATGGAGGGTGACATACCCACTCACAAATAGTTGTTCGCCTTGGAGCCTGCCCTTTGCGCGCCGGTCCACCAGACTCTTCAACAATATTTCAGGAGATCACGATGGAAGCCGTTGACGAGAGGGCCTTTTTAACCTAGTATCAGGTTTCAGTTGATTTTTACATACCACACTGAAAAATCTCTTTCAAGGCCAAGAAAAAACTGCCATGCAACTGATTATTCTCGGATCGGGGACGGCAATACCCATGGATGACAGGGCGTCACCGTCCCTGGTTCTTCTTGATGGAAGCCGGTCCATCCTCTTTGATATGGGGCCCGGTTCCTTAAGACAATTTTCGCACATCGGCCTGAATTTTCTAAATATCTCCCATATTTTCATTACCCACTTTCATCCGGATCACTGCGCCGATTTGGTTCATTTCCTCTTTGCCACTCACAATCCTTTGATTTTGAAGAAAAGAACGCCCTTTCATGTTATCGGTCCCCAAGGGCTCAAGGATTTTCTGAAGGGACTCCGAAAGACATACGGGAAATGGATTCATATTCCACCGGATATCATGATTCTCGAGGAAAGAAGCCGGGCCATGAAGGGGGCCGCGACATACGGAGATTTGACGGTCTTGTCTCAACCCGTTGAGCACACCCCTCAGAGCCTTGCGTACAGAGTCGAACGACCGAACGGCGACAGCTTCGTCTATTCTGGAGATACCGGTTTTTGCAAAGGAATCGTGGATCTTGCCCAAGGAGCCGATCTCCTGATATTGGAAGCTTCATTCCCCAACGGTCAGGAGGCAGAGGGACACCTCACTCCCTTCCTGGCCGGGCGCGTTGCCGCCTTGTCAAAGACCCGAAGACTTGTGCTCCTTCACTTTTACCCCGACATCCTGGCCACGGACATTACGACCCAGTGCCGTAAATCATTCAGTGGAGAACTGATTCTCGGCCGGGATCTCCTAAGCCTCTCGATCTAGAGTTTTCACCTGAAAATCCAAGAGGTAGGCAGACTTCCCGAAACCCTGCCCGATGTGACTGGCGAAAGGGCGTCTTTCGTCACGGTCTTTGTCCACCGGGCAAGAACATTGAACGTTGAGGATTGCGTTTGAATTCATGAAGAGGCCTCATCTTTTTCCTTGACGAATTATTCCATCCTGTAATATTCCATAAAATAATATTTACCCCTATCAAGGCTGTGACATGAAGACAAAACCTGCAACGGAGTATGCCCTTTTAGGGGCTGTAATGAAAGCCCCCAGGCATGGTTATGAGATTCTTCAGTTCCTGAATTCCACCCTGGGTTCCACATGGCATGTGGGGACGAGCCAACTCTATACGCTTCTCAAAAAATTAGAGGCCCGAGGCCTTCTTGATTCCTGTTTTGAAAAGCAGGAAACCCGCCCATCGAGGCGCATTTTCTCCCTCACGTCGGAGGGCAGACGGGCCTTTCTGGACTGGCTGCACCGTCCGACTCAACACGTGGGGGACGTTCGCATCGAATTCCTTGCCAAGCTCTTCTTTTTTCGTCGGCTTTCACTGGAGGGGGCCGACAAAATAATTGAAGCCCAAATCCGGGTCTTTGGAAAAACCGGAGAAAGGCTGAAAGACCGGCAAGAAAAGACAGCGGATCCCTATGAAAAACTTGCACTGGGATTCAAGACGGCCACCCTGGAGGCCTGGCATCGTTGGCTCGTTCA
This sequence comes from uncultured Desulfobacteraceae bacterium, assembly GCA_964401325.1. Taxonomy (GTDB): domain Bacteria; phylum Desulfobacterota; class DSM-4660; order Desulfatiglandales; family HGW-15; genus CAYNYM01. Next base: position 3,012 of record CAYNYM010000115.1, read on the forward strand.
GGAAGCCATGCCGTTCATCCGCGAGAACCGGGATGCCCTTCAACCCCTAACGGGCCCTGAACCGAGTACCTTCAACCAGGCCCATAAAGAACAAAACAGCGATACGGGAGTTTAATCAAATTTTATACCGGTTAAACACAAATCTTTAGCGACCATTATACCCCTCATCATCGATGAAAAAGCACTGAATGAAGCGATCCGAATCGCTGAGTCTGTGGGCGGTATTCTTTCACTAAAGCCCTTGGGCCGGCTTCAGGCAGGACTCGTTATCACGGGCAATGAGGTATACAGTGACCTCATCGAAGATAAATTTGTGGCCATCCTTCGAAAAAAACTGGTGACCCTGGGCAGTACGGTCTCAAATATCCTCTATGCCCCTAGGGATCTTGCGGCGTTGGCGCACGGTGGGCTCTGTTTGAATTGTACCGAATGCCGGTATCCCAGCTGTCCTTTCGGAAAGAGCTCGTTTCCATCGGGTTAAGGGGTGATGGAAGGCGATGAAAACTGCAGGAACATGTGACGTGGAATCAGAAACGCCTCTCAACGATGTATTCATTAAGGGCAAGGAGATCTTCCTTCACGGCCAAGGCAGGGAAAAAGTCCAGAAAACGGGCGGCCTTGACCACGTATTCCTTGGCTTCCGACCGAATCCTGTCTATGGCTTTGCCCTTTCTGACCATGTCGATAACCTCAGCATAATCCCCGGGAAGCGCTTTGCGTTTTGTGAACAGATTCTCGAGTCTTTGGATTTCGGATTTGTCGACCCCCGAAAGGGCGTAAATGAGGGGCAAGGTAATCTTCCCCTCCATGAGATCCTTGCCAACGGGCTTGCCAAATTCCTCTTCGCAAGAGGTGTAGTCTAGGACATCATCCATTAACTGAAAGGCAATCCCGAGATTGAGTCCGAATCCGTTCAATTGATCCACAGCGGCATGGTCAACCCCTGCCGCAATCGCACCACAGGCGCAGGCCGCAGACATGAGGACGGCCGTTTTGGAAATGATGATCGACATGTAGTCTTTTTTATCCAGATGCCAATTGTTGGTATTGTTCAACTCCAAAAACTGGCCTTCCACCATTTGCAGACTTATACGATTGAGCACATTTAAGATTTGGGAGTTCTCCGATGATAGGGCTGTCTCAATGGCCTTGGAATAGAGAAAATCGCCCCCCAGAACCGACGCCTGATTTCCCCAGACTTCTCGTGCAGCGGGTTTCTTTCTTCTCGTTTCCGCATTGTCCAGGACATCGTCATGAAGCAGGGATCCGGTATGGATACACTCAAAAATGGTGGAAAGGCGGTAAACATCTTCCGCCTCATAACCGCACAAATTTCCTGAAAGAATAAACAGCAGTGGGCGCAACCGTTTACCCTGACCGAGGAGGGAATGGCCTCCAATTTCGTTGACAATATCCAGCGAACTGTTAAGGCACTTCTGCAGTTCATCATTGATTCGATTGAAATGATGTTCAAATCGGTCGAAAAAAACACGGTCGAGATTCATGATAGGATAAAAACGCCTTCCATTTCGATATCTTTTGAATCATAAATTTTTTAATATAAATATATCTTATCTATTTTGTCAAAGCAAAAAACCCCATGATGCCGTCGGCGGCCATTTTCCATAGGCTGTGATCTCGATTGAACGTCACAAAAGAAGGCCCCGCTTCAAAGGCTTATGATATCGCATTCTGGGTGAAAACCAACTAGAGGATCTCCCCCACCAGGTCATGGGCGTAGGTCTCAGTGATCAGTACGGGTATAATGTCCCCAACCATTCCCTGGCCCTTGTTTATGAGGACCTGCCCGTCCACCTCGGGAGCCATCGCCCTTGTCCTGCCCTTGAGCAGAAGATCCGTTTCCTCACTCAATCCTTCAACCAGGACGGGGACTGTTTTCTGTAACATCTCCCTGTTCTTCTTCGTTGAGATCTCCCTTTGGACCGCCATAAGATTCTTCCGCCTCTCTTGAGCAAGGTCATGTGGCACGGGATCTTTGAACCGAGCGGCGGGGGTTCCTTTTTCAGGACTGAAGACAAAGGTTCCCAGGTGATCGAAGCCCGCCCAGCGCACAAAGTCGAGCAAATCCTCGAAATCCCGATCCGTCTCCCCGGGAAACCCCACCATCAGGCTCGTTCGAAGGGTGAGGTGCGAGGTTTTGGATCTGAGTCGCTCGATAAGCTCCCTGGGAGACTCCGCTCCCCCTCCCCTCCCCATTCTTTCAAGTATCGCCCGATTCACGTGCTGAAACGGAATATCAAGATAGGGACAGAGGGCATTATTCTCTTCAAGGAGATAAAGAAGCCGGTCAGTGATCCTTTGAGGATGAGAATAAAGGAGCCGGAGCCACGTGAGGCCTTGAATCTCCAGCAGTCGGTCCAGGAGGTCCTCTAGACCTATATGGTCGCCCAGATCGCTACCGTACATAGTGGTGTCCTGGGCGACCAGATTGATTTCTTTGACCCCACGTTCGACCAATTTTTGGGCCTCTACTATGATGGACTCCGGGGACTTGCTCCTTAAAGGCCCGGTCAAAGCGGGAATGAGGCAATATGAACACCTCAGAGAGCAACCCTCGGCCAGTTTGAGGTATGCACTGTAGAAAGGCGTGGTCTGAACCCTCGGGCTATGATGATCCGCAATATAAAGGGGACGGTTGATGAGAAGGCGTGGCACCTCTCCAAGAGTCGCATCCAGGATCTCCACTATGCGATAAATTTCTCCGGTACCCAGCCAACCATCCACCTCGGGTATCTCTCTGAGAAGCTTGTAGCCATAACGCTGAACAAAACAACCCACCACAAAAACCCTCTTCAGGGAGCCCTTTCCCTTTCGGGAGCAAACATCGAAAATCGTGTCAATGGTTTCTTCAACAGCCGCCTGGATAAATCCGCAGGTATTGATGACGGCTGCATCGGCGTCCTCAAGACGGGACACGGCCTGACAGCCCCTTGCCTCGAGCAGGCCGAGCATGTGCTCACTGTCCACCCGATTTTTAGCGCAACCCAGGCTTATGAAATAAACTTTCTCTATAAAATTCATTGTGTTGGTCCTGGTGCGAAGTTCCATGCCCTGGATATGCCGATATTTGCCAGAGCCCAAGCAAGGTTTGAGGTGAAGACGTCATTGAAGTGGAAACGCAAGGATCTTTTCCAGACGGCAATTCTCAAGATCCTTGCCTTTCAAGCTTATTGGAGAGTCGTTTTATCAAAGTCGTTGCAAAATTTTTCAAAAAAAGCAATTGGATACGTTCGGAAGACCTGTCCAGGAGAGTTGCGCTGATTTTCATCAAGATGCAGTCCGTATCGGCAACGACGGTTGCCGCGCGGGACAACCCACCCAAATAAGACATCTCACCAAAGCACTCTCCCCGATGAATACTCGCAATGGTCTTGCCATTCTTGCAAACCGCGGCCCTGCCGCTCAGGATAATAAAAAAGGCATCGTCAATCTCCCCTTCGGCCACCACAACCTTTCCCCCGAATACCTTGATGATATTACAGGTATTCAGGATCTCCAGGACATTTTCCTTGCTGAAATTATCGAAAAAAGGAACACCGTGGACATAGTCGACGACGCTGTCAATCCTGTCACTCTTGTCAGCACCCTTCAATCCCCTTAGCGCAACCCTCAGGTCATAGGCCAGATCAATGCAGGACTGGTAACGGTGAGAGGGATCTTTGGCCATGGCCTTTTGGGTAATTCTTGACAGGATCGCAGGGACCTGAGGACGAATCTTCCGCATTCCGAGCGGCTCTTCATTTGTAATTTTATAGAGGATGGAGAAATAATTTTCCCCGCTAAAGGCCTTCCGACCGGTTAGAAGTTCATAGAGCACACAACCCATTGAAAAAATATCACTTTTTTCGTCAACCGGTTGTTCTTTGACCTGTTCGGGAGACATATAGCTCGGAGAACCGACAATGCCCTTGGAGACGGTCTGTTCACTTTTTATCCTGGCGATTCCGAAATCCGTAATCTTCACCTCCCCTGACTTGTTCAGCATGATATTGGACGGCTTGATATCCCTGTGGACGACACCCCTCTTATGGGCATAATCAAGGGCCTTGCAGGCCGTAAACATGATTTCCACAATTTTGCTGATGGGCAGGAGGTTCTCGGCTTTGCAAAATGTCTCGAGGTTGGGGCCGTCGATATATTCCATGGTAATATAACAGAAATCTTTATACATCCCTGCGTCATAAATGGCCACGATGCAGGGATGCATCAACCTGCCGGCGGACTGGGCCTCCAAAAAAAACTTTTCACGATACTTGTCGGCCCGGTCCCCGGCGGTTCCTGCGGCAGGTCTTGATATCTTGATGCCGACGTGTCTGTCGATATAGGGGTCTTTACCGAGATAAACGATCCCCATGCTGCCATGACCCAATTTCCCTATGATCTCATATCGCCCGATGGTCTCGATATCGGAGAGATCGGCAAGGAATTGCGTATCAACCGGGTTGGCTTCCTTATCCTTTCCCAAAAACTTCACTTTGAGCCAACCGGTCAGGCCTTGCTTATTTTTCCGGTCCTCTTGCTGATCCATAAGTTATTCTTCCAGGATTTCTCTTCCGCGCTGTGCCTCACCCAATCCGAAACGTTTGAATACCCTCTTCATAGTGCAAATCATGGTGCCCGAAAAACCTAGAAATCGCCATACCAGGACAAATCATTTCATAAGGTTGTGTTGTTTTACTCCCCTCCTGTGGCCTCCCTAGTGGATCGACTGTTGCAAAAGCCTCGCCACATCCAATCGATTGACCGCGTCCGTGAAGAACTCACCCAGCATCTTGTCGGCCTCCTTTTGCCCGATCAGTTTCAACCGTTCGGCCTCGCCGCTGATTTTCTGCCGTGACAGGATATCTCCATCCCTGATTAGTCTTCCCTCGTAGGCCATCCTGACCTTCCAGGTCTTGTCAACGAGATCCAGGAAAAAATCCTCCAGCAAGATCCACATCTCTATTTCGGCTTGCCCGCCTGTGGTCACGACTTCAACGCCCTCCTGCTCCAATCGCCTTTTAAATATCTCGGTGAAAAGTGAGGGCACTTCAAAGATGCCAAGTTTGAATCCCGTATCCGTTCCACGGGCCAGAGAAAGAGAAAAATTCTCCGAGACATTTCGGAATGCCTCTCGAGCCCCGGGGCCGATCATCTCTTTCTTGCTTCTTTTATCGTCAAAGGCAAGAAAGACTTTCTTACCTCTTAATGTGTCCGTAGCGGGCGGAAGTCGGTAATTGACATTTAACTGGAGGATGCTCATGCAGGAAGTCAGGGGCAACAAAAAGATCAGGGGCAACAAGGCAAAGATCTTGACTTGATTTATTGTGTTCATTTCTCTATCCTCTCTCTTTTCATTCATATCCACCGGGGCATTTTGGTCGTGGGATCGAAAGCACGGGACGCGTATCTGAAAACGGTCACTGTTTCAAACCATTATGCAGTTAACGCCCTTCCTG
>CAYNYM010000116.1:0-1505 GCA_964401325.1 uncultured Desulfobacteraceae bacterium
TCTATACAGGAACGGATGATAAGGGAACCCCCAAGGACGCCTGCGTGAAAGTCGGACATTCCTTTGCCAAGACCAATGAAAGCGGAACCGGCAAATACAAAGTGACCCTCCGGGACCACGGTGTGAAGATGGTCCTGGAAAAATTTGCGGATTACTGGGACAAAGACTCTCCTGGGAATGTGAACAAGATCATCCTCACCCCTATCAAAGAAGAAGCGACGCGCGTTGCGGCCCTGCTCGCAGGGGACGTGGACTTCATCACACCGGTTCCCCCCCAGGATTTTGACCGGATCAAAAAGGATGCAAATGTCAATCTCTTTACTTACCCCGGCGGTCGTATCATCACGGTCCAGATGAATCAGAAGCGCCTGGAACCCTTCCGGGATGTCAGGATTCGGCAGGCCATCGTGCATGCCGTCAACAACGTCGGTATCGCCAAGAAGATCATGAAGGGAACCGCCACACCCGCTGGCCAGCAAAGCCCCAAGGGGTATGCCGGTCACAAGGAAAGTCTGGTTCCCCGCTATGACCTCAACAAGGCCAAGAACCTGATGAAAGAGGCCGGATATGATGAGGGTTTTTCCGCGACCATGATTTCCCCCAATAACCGTTACGTGAATGACGAGAAGATCGCAGAGGCCTTTGTTTCCATGTTGGCCAAGATCGGCATAAAAATCAATTTGAAGACCATGCCCAAGGCCCAGTACTGGGATGAATTTGACAAACAACCTGCGGATTTCCAGTTGATCGGGTGGCATTCGGACACGGAAGATTCCGGCAATTTCACTGAATTTCTGGCCATGTGCCCGAATAAGGAAACGGGGTACGGCCAGTACAACAGCGGGAATTACTGCAACAAGAAGGTTGATGAATTGACGATGGCTTGTCAGACCGAGACCGATCTGGAAAAAAGGGCACAGATGCTGAAAGAGATTGAACAGATCCTTTACGATGATGCGGCGTACGTTCCTTTCCACTGGCAGAACCATTCCTATGCGGCCAAGAAGAATTTGGATGTAGCCCCTATCATCAATACGATGAATTTTCCTTACTTTGGAGATCTCGTTGTCCATTAAATCAGGACAGGTGCATTGTAGCGAGAAATAAGGTGGGGCAGGTCATGGTTGCGGAATGCAACGGACCTGCCCCAAACGCGTCTATTAGAAGTTCGAAAGAGTGCACGTGATGTTCGCATTTGTTATCAGACGTATTACCCAATCCATTCTTGTGATGCTGGTGGTCAGCTTTGTGGGTTTTGCCATCAAGAACCAGATCGGGGATCCAATTCGCGATATTGTCGGGGAAAGGGTTTCAGTGGCGGAGAGGGAGGCCTTGCGTGACAAACTGGGACTGAATGATCCCTTTATGATTCAATTCGCCCGGTATGTGAAAAAAGTCAGTCACGGTGACTTGGGGATATCCTTTCATCACGCCAAGCCGAATGTCGACGTGATCCTTTCAAAGGCAGGCCGAGGGCCAGGTAGCCGGCTTGGTGCAGCACCGGC
>CAYNYM010000116.1:1515-8445 GCA_964401325.1 uncultured Desulfobacteraceae bacterium
GATCCTTTCAAAGGCTCCCGCGACCCTCGAGCTTGTCTTTGCAACCACCCTCAGCCTCATCTTTGTCTCCCTGCCCGTGGGGGTCTACACGGCCATCAGGCCCAACAACTGGTTTTCCAAATTTACTATGGGCTTCAGCACCTTGGGGGTCTCGATCCCGGTTTTTCTGACAGCGATCATGCTCATTTTTGTTTTTTCAGTAGAACTGGGCTGGATGCCCTCATACGGTCGAGGAGAGACCATCAATTTATGGGGCTGGGAAAGCGGACTCTTGACCCTGGATGGATTGAAGCACCTCATCATGCCGAGTATCGCTCTGAGCTCTATCATGCTGCCGCTCTTTATTCGCCTGATACGGAGCGAAATGATGGAGGTCCTTGAGACGGAATATATCAAGTTTGCATGGGCAAAGGGCCTGTTCCGAAAACGGATCTGGTTTGTTCATGCATTCAAGAATACCCTGCTCCCTGTCATCACGGTCTTCGGTGTTCAGATCGGGATCCTTTTTGCCTTCACCATCCTCACCGAGACCGTCTTTCAGTGGCAGGGCATCGGGTTCATGTTTCTGGAGGCGGTCGAACGTTCGGATACTTCGCTTTTGGTGGCATATCTGATGGTTGTCGGCGCCCTCTTTGTGACGGTGAATACCATCGTGGATATCATCTACGGGTTGGTAAACCCGACCATTAGAATAACGGGAAGAAAATGAAGAGACATTGGGCGCGTTTTAAAGCATCATACCTATTTTACAGTTTCAAACGAGACCGTATCGCCATTATAAGTTTCACCGTTCTGTTCATTCTTGTCCTTCTGAGCGTCCTGGCCCCGGTGATCTCTCCCTATGATCCGTATGATGCCAATAATATCGATATCCTGAATTCCGAGATACCACCCGGGTGGATGGAAGAGGGCACCCGAGAATTTTATCTCGGAACCGATGTCCAGGGGCGGGATTTGCTGAGTACCATGCTCTACGGATTGCGATTGTCGATTATTATCGGTTGCGGGGCGGTGCTGCTGCAGGCTTCCCTGGGTATTACCGTGGGACTGGCCTCCGGGTACCTTGGCGGAAAGATCGACTCGATGCTGATGAGAATCGCGGATATTCAGCTCTCCTTTCCCTACTTGATCGTCGCGATTTTCGTCAGCGCCATCTTCCAGGTGGCCTTTGGCGTGAGCCGGTATGAGGAATTGGCCATCCCTCTGTTGATCGTTATCATCGGTTTGGCCGAGTGGCCCGTTTATGCACGTACTGTTCGCGCATCCGTTCTGGGAGAAAAAAATAAGGAATACGTGGAGGCGGCCCGTGTCATAGGATTGAGTCGAAAAGTGATCATGGTGAGACATGTCCTTCCGAATACCATGACGTCCGTCCTCGTGATTTCCACTCTCCAGGTGGCCAATGCCATTATGAATGAGGCGGCTCTTTCGTTTCTGGGTCTGGGAATGCCCGTGACCAAACCGTCACTGGGATCTCTCATCCGGTCAGGATTCGAGTACATTTTCAGCGGTTCCTGGTGGATCACGATTTTCCCGGGCCTTCTTCTGATCGCACTTGTGCTTTTCATCAACCTCCTGGGAGACTGGCTGAGAGATGTTCTCAATCCGAAGCTGTACAAGGGATAGAAGCAGGAAATCATGGCAAGATATTTGGATTTGTTTGAAGCGTTCAGGTTAGGAAAGACATGGGGCATTTGCTGGAAGTCATAGATCTGGAAGTCAAATTTGGTTTGCGTTTCGGGGATCTGACCGCTATCAACGGGGTCAGTTTCACCCTTGATAAAAGGGAAAAACTGGGCCTGGTGGGTGAAAGCGGCGCAGGGAAATCCGTGACGGGGTTTGCCATCATCAATTTGCTGAGTAAACCCGGGTATATTTCCGGCGGAAAGATTCTGTTCGAAGGACGCGAGGTCAATCAATTATCGAGAGAAGAGCTTCGAGACCTGAGGGGCCATCGAATCAGCATGATTTTCCAGGATCCGATGATGACCCTTAACCCGGTGCTGACGATCGGCACCCAGATGGTCGAGACCATACAGGCTCACAAGAAAATAAGCAGAGCCGACGCCATGGACATTGCCCTGGAGAAGCTCAAAAAGGTCTATATCCCATCTCCCGAGAAGCGACTCTCTCAATACCCCCACGAATGCTCCGGGGGCATGCGTCAAAGGATCGTGATCGCCATTGCCCTCCTCACCGACCCGTCCCTCATTATTGCCGATGAACCGACTACGGCCCTGGATGTCACCATCCAGGCAGGGATTATGGACCTCCTGATCGAACTTTGTGCGGTTGAGGACATGGGACTTATCCTGATAACCCACGATCTGGCGGTGGTCTCACAGGTTACGGAAAAGATCGCAGTCATGTACGCCGGCAAGATTGTTGAAACAGGGCCTACGGAAGCCATTGTTCAACACCCCCGGCATCCCTACACTCAGGGGCTCATCAAGGCCATTCCGGGCGGTATTCTAGCCGATGAGAAGCGGTTAAACCAGATCCCCGGTATGATGCCCACGCTGACCGATATTCCGCCCGGTTGTGCCTTTCATCCCCGATGCACAGTGAGTCAGAAGATCTGCGAGACCGAGGTCCCGAGTCTCATCAGCGTGGGAGAATACGGGCAGATGATTGCCTGTCATGTCATTGGAAAGAGCTGAGCCATCAGGAAAGCATCCAAATTATGAAAGCGAAAAACGATCTGCTAACCATCAAACATCTCGTGAAACACTTTGATATTTCCGGTGGGCTCCTGGACCAGCTTTCTTTTCAAAAGGGACGCCTGGTCAGGAAACGAACCACCGTCAAAGCGATCAATGATGTCAGTTTATTCATCCTCCCCGGGGAGACCTTTAGCGTGGTGGGTGAAAGTGGGTGCGGTAAATCCACCCTGGCAAGAACGGTTTTGGGGCTCTACCCCCCTGAAAAGGGCGAAGTGCTTTACCGCGGAAAGCGGATCGATCATCTTTCACCCCCGCAGATGCTCCCCTATCGGGCCAAGATGCAGATGATTTTTCAGGATCCTTATGCCTCCCTGAATCCGCGCATGACCGTTAAGAGGACCCTGGAAGAACCCATCCTTTTCCATCAGCGATCCGTTTCCCAAAAGGATGTGCGGGAGCGTGTCGCAGATGTCATGGAACAGGTCGGCATTGATCCTAAATGGTCGGACCGTTATCCCCATGAGTTTTCCGGGGGCCAAAGGCAGAGGATCAGTATTGCCAGGGCATTGATGGTGGATCCGGAGTTCATTGTGGCTGACGAGCCCGTCTCGGCCCTGGATGTTTCCATTCAGGCTCAAATCTTGAATCTGCTGATGGACGCCCAGGAGAAACGGGGCTTGACCTACATGTTCATCACCCACGATCTGTCGGTAGTGGAGTATATCAGTACGCGCGTTGCCGTTATGTACCTGGGGACCATTTGTGAGTTGGCAAAGGTTAGAGACCTTTTTGAAAATCCGATCCATCCCTATACCCGTGCCCTGCTGACCGCCATTCCAAGGCTCGGTCAGAAGAAACCCAAGCACATCAAGTTGAAGGGAGAGGTCCCCACCCCCATTAACCTTCCCTCAGGATGTGTCTTCCACGGTAGGTGCCACTATGCCAAGGATATTTGCAGGCATGAGACTCCCGAGCTGCGCGAGGTGTCGGATCATCACTATGCGGCCTGTTTCTTTGCGGATTCATTGGGTGGATAAAATGCGAAAAAAGGATTGCATAATCAGGAGCATAAATCTATAGGAAATTCGATTTTTGGCCTTTGTGCGCAACTGAAAAACAATAGGAGACGAATATGAACGATAAACTGAATCCATTTACGATTGCTCAGCAACAACTGGACCATGCTGCCGAAAAACTCGGTCTTGATGTTGCCACCCATGAATTGCTTCGGTGGCCCCAGCAGGAAATCAAGGTCACTTTCCCCGTGAAGATGGACGATGGTTTAACCAAGATCTTTCATGCCTTCCGGGTTCAGTACAACACGGCCCGTGGGCCTGCCAAAGGTGGCATTCGCTGGCACCCTGATGAGACGATCGACACGGTCAGGGCACTTGCGGCCTGGATGACCTGGAAGACCTCTGTGGTGGATATCCCTCTTGGAGGGGGAAAGGGAGGCATTATCTGTAACCCCAAAGAGATGTCCGAGGGCGAAAAGGAGAGACTGGCCCGGGGGTATGTCCGGAAGATGGCCCGTTCGCTGGGTGTTACCCTTGATGTTCCCGCACCTGATGTTTACACCACCCCGCAGATCATGGCCTGGATGATGGACGAATTTGAGACGATCGTTGGAGAAAAGCATCCCGGTGTGATTACGGGAAAACCGATTGCCATCGGGGGGTCTCAGGGGCGGGGTGACGCAACGGCCCGAGGCGGTATTTATGTCACTCGCGAGGCGGCCAAGACCTCTGATATCGACCTGAGGGGCCGGACCATGGCCGTGCAGGGATTCGGGAATGCCGGTCAGTTTGCCGCCAAGCTGGGCAGTGAGATCCTCGGGCTCAAGCTGGTTGCCGCTTCGGATTCCAATGGGGGCGTTTACAATGCCAAGGGAATCGATGTTGATGCGCTCATTGAACATAAGCTGAGGACCGGGGGGGTGAAAGAATTTTCCGAGTCGGAGGAGATCAGCAATGAGGATCTCTTGGAGATGGAGGTGACGGTCCTCTTTCCCGCGGCCCTGGAGAATGTGATCACGGAAGACAACGCCTCGAGGGTCAAATGCAAATTCCTCTGCGAACTGGCTAACGGGCCGACCACTCCCGGTGCCGATGATATCCTTTACGACAATGGGATCATCGTTTTACCCGATTTCCTGGCCAATGCGGGGGGCGTCACCGTCTCCTATTTCGAACAGGTTCAGAACACCTACAACTTTTACTGGGAATTGAGTGAGATTCATTCCAGGCTGGAAGAGACAATGACCCGGGCCTTTGCGAGTGTTCATGAGATGCACCGGAGCCGAAAGGTCAATATGCGGCAGGCGGCTTACCTTGTGTCGGTCGCACGGGTTGCAGAGGCCTGCAAACTGAGGGGTTGGGTGTAGGACACGGGCCGCAAAGCAGTGGCAGGTCGTGTGCCCCGATCGTTGCAGCAATAGCCTTTGACGGTCGGGGGCCTTCGCGGAGTATATCGTGAAACGAACCGCCATCATGAGCTTTCCGCCTTTCAGGTGTCCCCTGCGTGTTAGGGCATAGCGCAATTTTTGGGTGTCGGCCCTTTGAAGGTTCCGTTGTGCGGGAGGGGGTAAGGTTTTGCAAAGAGAATTAAACAGGGAGCCCATGGATATCATTGCCGCCTATCGCATGTTTCAAAAAATGATGCGATATCCTCGACTTCTTGCAACCATGAGAGAGATTTTTGGCTTCGCACTCAGGGATCGGGGCATTGTCAGTCTGGAAGATCTTGAGAGGGAGGCCCGGGAGCGATTAAAAGAAAAGGGATTGCCGATCAGCAAAGAGGATCTTCTTGAATACAAGAATGTACTTATTGACCTCTATTTTGCTAATCATTTCTCAGAGCAGGAGATCGAAAATCACATCAATCTCGCCCGGAAAGAAGAACTTTTCCAATCCCTTAACCGGGTCGTGAATACCGAGAATGCTACTTCCCTTAAGATAAAAGATGCCCTGAAGGCCTTTTGTGACATTCCGCAGGGGGATCTGTACATCGACGCGAGCGCAGCAGAAGGGGTGCGAGTTGCGCTCATTAACCATTTTATTTCAAACCAACTGCCTTTCATCAGTGTCGCCAAGAAGCACATCACCATTCGGGACACGGATGAGATGCTTGATCACTCTTACTGGAACAAGCGCCGGCCGGGAAGGATCGGCGGTAAATCGGCCGGCATGTTCCTCGCTTACAAGATTCTCGTTCCTAGGCTCTTAAAGGCTGAGCCTGAATTTGAGAAATATATTCGGATACCGGAGTCCTACTATTTTAATTCCGGTATTTTTTCGGACTTTATCAGCTATAACGGCCTTCACCATTTTCACAGCCAGAAATACAAAACACGGGAGGCCATTGAAGAGGAGTATGCGACAATCTCTCAGCTTTTCGAAAAGGCCTCTTTCCCGCCGGATATGATGAAGCTTTTTCGAGAGTTCGTGGAAAAAGTGGGAGAACATCCTCTGATCCTCCGGTCTTCCAGCCTGCTGGAGGACAACTTCGGGTCGGCCTTTTCCGGAAAGTATGATTCCGTATTTCTGGCCAATCAGGGGAGTTTGGAAAAACGTCTCAAAGAGTTTGTTTGGGGTCTGAAACAGGTTCACATGAGCACCTACGGTCCGGCACCCATTCTTTATCGAATGGATCACAAATTGCTTGATTTTGATGAAAAAATGAGTGTTTTGGTGCAGAAGGCGGTCGGTCGGCGGTATGGAGATTTCTTTATTCCTATTGCAGCCGGCATAGCCTATTCCCATAATGTGAACCGATGGACGCCGAGGATCCGCAAAGAGGACGGGATTGTGCGTCTTGTTTACGGGTTGGGGACCCGGGCGGTGGATAGAGTCGGTTCGGATTATCCCCGCATGATTTCTCTGAGCCATCCCCTGATACGGCCGGAGGTGGACACCGGGCAGATCATGAAGTACTCTCAGAGGCTGGTTGATGTGTTGAACCTGAAGTCCGGGAGGATAGAATCCCTTTCTTTCCGGGATGTCCTGAACTTGGTCCCGAACGAGGATCGGTTCTATTCGCTTTCCGCCAATGAGTCGGGATATCTGTCCGCGCCCCTGTTCAAGGGACAGGATATAGGCATTGACAACGCCTGTATCACCTTTGAAAATTTCCTCAAGCATGCTCCTTTCTCATCCCTGATGAAAAAAGCCCTTCAAAAATTGGAAAAGGCCTATGGCCGTCCCGTTGATGTGGAATTTGCCTGGGAGGACGGAACTCTCTACCTGCTTCAATGTCGCACTCTTTCCAT